>CBFHNG010000019.1:29366-33701 GCA_965657165.1 Flavobacteriaceae bacterium | reverse complement strand
TGAACGCTGTAACACCGCCTGTGGCATTCCTGCCATTTTTGCGACATGAATTCCAAAACTATGCTGACTTCCACCAGCAACTAAAGTTCTTAAAAACAACACATTGTCTTTCAACTCCTTAACAGCAACATTATAATTTTTGATACGTGAAAACGTTTCGGTCATTTCATTCAACTCATGGTAGTGGGTTGCAAAAAGCGTCTTGGCACGCGATGGATGTTCATGTAAGTACTCACTAATCGCCCAAGCAATAGATATCCCATCGTAAGTGCTTGTCCCTCGCCCAATTTCATCTAACAACACTAAACTTCGTTCTGAAATATTATTTAAAATTGAAGCAGTTTCATTCATTTCTACCATAAAAGTAGATTCGCCCATAGATATATTATCACTTGCGCCAACTCTAGTAAAAAGTTTGTCAACTACACCAATTCTTGCATATTCGGCAGGAACAAAACTTCCTATTTGTGCCAATAAAACAATTAAGGCCGTTTGGCGTAAAATCGCTGACTTTCCTGACATATTTGGTCCAGTAATCATAATAATTTGTTGCGTTTCACGATCTAAAAAAAGATCATTGGCAACATAGGTTTCGCCCAGTGGCAATTGCTGTTCAATCACAGGGTGGCGACCTTTTTTAATGTCTAAATCAAAAGTGTCATCTAATATTGGATATGTATAATGGTGTTGCTTAGCCATATATGCAAAAGCGCTCAAACAGTCCAATTGAGCAATCAAATATGCATTTTGTTGAACCGCTTTGATATAATCATGCATCCAACTGATTAACTCTGAAAATATACGTTGCTCAATGGCTAAAATTTGATCTTCTGCACCTAATATTTTTTGTTCATATTCTTTCAGTTCTTCTGTAATGTAACGCTCTGCATTAACCAAAGTTTGCTTGCGAACCCAGTGCTCTGGAACCTTGTCTTTGTGTGTGTTTCGAACCTCAATGTAATAGCCAAAAACATTATTTGAAGCAATTTTTAAGGATGGAATTCCAGTCGCTTCACTCTCACGTGTCAACATTTGATCCAAATAATCTTTTCCAGAAAATGCAATAGCTCGCAATGCTTCCAATTCTTCTGATGCTGTTGATGCAATGGTATTTCCTTTTAGAATATTTACTGGTGCTTCTTCGTTTAAAGTGCTTGAAATTTTTTCTCTTAACTCCTCGCAATCCTTAATGCGACCCCCTAATGCAGACAATGTAGAATGTCCACAATTAAGGGCTAGCGCTTTAATTGGCAGAATTTGTTCTAAAGAATTTTTCAATTGTACAACTTCACGAGGGTTAACTTTGCCCGTAGCAACTTTTGAAATTAATCGTTCCAAATCACCAATACCTTTGATACTCGATTGCAATTGCTGAAGTTCTAATTCATTATCATAAAAAAACTGAACCACTTCGTGACGTGCCTTAATTTTTTCAACGGATTTTAAGGGTAGAGCCAACCAACGTTTCAACAATCGACCACCCATAGGCGAAAGAGTTTTATCGATAATTTGGATCAGTGTTACTGCATTGTAATTTGTGGAATGGTACAATTCTAAATTTCTGATTGTAAATTTATCCATCCATACAAAATCATCTTCTAAAATACGCTCTATAGACGTAATGTGTTGTAATTTGTGATGTTGTGTTTCTCCTAAATAATGAAGAATAGCCCCAGATGCTACAAGACCATAATTTAGGGCATCTACGCCAAAGCCCTTAAGCGTTTTGGTTTGAAAATGTTTACATAAGGATTCGTTAGCATAATCGTCTTGAAAAACCCAATCTTCCAAAAAATACACATGAAAATCATCTCCAAACGCCTTATTAAAAAGAGAACGTTTTTGTTTTTCAATAAGGACTTCACTAGGATTAAAATTTTGAAGCAATTTAGCCACATAAGCTTCGCTACCCTGAGCTACTAAAAACTCTCCCGTAGAAACATCCAAAAAAGAAACCCCCATTGTTTTTCCAAAATAAACCGCCGCCAAAAAATTATTGGTTTTTGAGCTTAACACCTCATCATTCAACGATACGCCTGGTGTGATGAGTTCTGTAACGCCACGTTTTACAATCTTTTTGGTTTGTTTTGGGTCTTCCAACTGGTCACAAATGGCCACACGTTCTCCAGCTTTAACTAATTTTGGTAAATAGGTATTCAAAGAATGGTGAGGAAACCCTGCAAGTTCTGTTTCGCTTTGACTTCCAGCCCCGCGTTTGGTCAGGATAATATCTAAAATTTTGGCAGCTTTTACTGCATCACTCCCAAAAGTTTCATAAAAATCGCCCACACGAAACAATAAGAGTGCATCGGGGTACTTTGCCTTGATGGCATTGTACTGTTTCATAAGTGGAGTTTCCTTTTTTACTTTTTTGGCCAATGAATCTTTGTATTAAAAGCGTACTTTTGTGTGTGTATAAAGATGCTAATGTAACTAATTTTAGTGTGTTTTAAAACCTAATAACAGAGAATTCCGCCCATGCGAAAATTAAAAAATAGCGAATTGGATCGATTGAGTGTAGAAGCGTTCAAATCCGTTGAAAAAACACCGCTTATTGTTATTTTGGATAATATCCGAAGTTTAAATAATGTGGGGAGTGTTTTTAGAACCTCTGATGCTTTTCGGATTGAACATATTTACCTATGCGGTATTACTGCTACACCACCTCATAAGGATATTCAAAAAACGGCTTTGGGAAGTACAGCATCTGTTAGCTGGTCTTATGTTGAAAATACCTTGGATATTGTAAAAGAATTGCAACAAAAAAACACACAGGTTCTCGCCATTGAGCAAGCCGAAAATGCTACTATGCTTCATAACTTTTCTCCAAAAAATGACAGTTCTTATGCTGTTGTTTTTGGACATGAGGTGAAAGGGGTTTCACAAGAGGTTGTGAATCAATGTGATGAGATAATTGAAATTCCTCAATTTGGAACCAAACATTCGTTAAATATTGCTGTAAGTTGTGGTGTGATACTTTGGGATTTGTTTTCAAAAATAAATCAATCCTGAATTTGCTCAAGTAACCACAAATAATCATGGCGATTTACAATAAAATCACGATCTGAAATATCAATAATTTTCACTTGAAACTGTGGCGTGTTTTTTATAAAATCCAAATACCCTAAATGGATTTTATCCAGATAATCAGACTCCAAATTTCTTTCATATTCTCTTCCTCGTTTTTTGATATTCTGTTGTAATTTCTCAGTATTTTGATGCAAATAAATGTACAAATCTGGACGTTTTATGTCCTTATAAACTTGGTAAAATAATTTTCTGTACAACAAAAACTCATCTTCTTGCAAAGTAATTTTTGAAAATATAAGCGACTTAAAAACATCATAGTCGGCAATAATAAAATCTTTGAATAAATCTAGTTGTGATAAATCTTCAGAAATTTGTTGGTAGCGATCAGCTAAAAAAGACATTTCCAAAGTAAATGCATAGCGTTCTGCATCTTCATAAAATTTGGGTAAAAATGGATTGTCTGCAAAACGTTCAAAAATAGATTTCGCATTAAAATCTTTGGCCATCATTTGCGTTAAACTCGATTTTCCAGCACCAATATTCCCTTCAATAGCAATGAAATTATAGGCAGAAAAATCAAAACTTTCAAGTGGGTTTTGTAATGTTTCTTTTTGTTTTTTTATTGTGCTATTATCTTCACAACAATCCAAAAGCATTGATATTGTTTTTTTCTGAACTGGATGAATCAGTTCTGGCGCAATATCGTTGAGCGGGTGCAGTACAAAGCGCCGTTGCTCTAGTCGTGGATGAGGAACACTTAATATGTTGTTTTCAATAATATCTTCATCAAAAAACAAGATATCGAGATCGATAGTTCGAGAGTGATATTGACCATCATCAAAACGCCTGCGATCATGCTGTTCTTCAATTTGAAGCAATTTTGAAAGTACTAATTCTGCCGACAAACAAGTTCTGACTTCAATACATGCATTAATAAAAGCATCGCCTTCAAACCCCATTGCCGGTGTTTCGTAGCAGGAGGATATTTTTAATACACTACCCACTTCGCAATGGATGGAGTCTATGGCCAATTGCAAATAGGAAAGCCGATTGCCTACATTACTACCAAGTCCTATATATAGTTGTTTTTGATCACTCATACGAGTCAGCAATTTAGGTAAAAGAAAAATTAAAATTATATCTTTACAAAACTATTTGTTGACAACCCATGACTCTGAAAGACAAAGTTTTAGCACAACGCCTCTATTTAATTCTTGGCCTCTTATTTATTACCTCGTTAGTGGTTTCAAATTTGATTTTTAAAAAATTTTTTTACTACTACCCCTTTGATTTTTCAATTTTTGG
>CBFHNG010000019.1:0-29266 GCA_965657165.1 Flavobacteriaceae bacterium | reverse complement strand
GTCAAATTATTTGAAATTTCTGTAGGTATTTTGCCTTACCCCATTACCTTTCTAATTACGGATTTAATTAGTGAAATTTATGGGAAGAAAAAAGCTAACGAAGTGGTCGTTGGAGGAATAATTGCCTCCTTTTTTGCAATGGGAATCATATATGTGGCCAACGCAGCTCCAGCTACTGATTGGTCACCTGTTTCCGACAATTTGTTTTCAACGGTTTTTGGTAGTACTGCAATTGCTGTTTTGGCAAGTATGTTAGCTTATCTATTTGCGCAATTTGTAGACATTCAAATTTATCATTTTTGGAAAAAATTGACCCAAGGAAAACACCTTTGGTTACGTAATAATTGTTCTACTTTTTTATCACAGTTTATAGACACTGCAACCGTTTTAATGTTACTATGCGCATTTGGTGAAATCGACTGGAATTTATTTGGCGGACTTTTACTTGCAGGTTTTTTATTTAAAGTTATTATTGCAGCACTAGATACTCCTTTTTTGTATTTGGGTGTTTATTTTTTTAGGAAAAGATTTAAGCTTAATATCAACGAAGAAGTTGAACTGGATTAAGCGCCAACATTAAGTTTTACAACTAAACCTTCATTACTTCTAATGTTGAAAACTGTATCATCATCAAATATTAGATACTGCCCTTTTATCCCCACAAGAGTGCCACTATAATGTGGTGTTTTGATGAGATTCAAACTCTGTGGTTTTTCTGGATATTTTTGAACTGGAAATTTTAAAATTAAAGTTTCTTTATTTCCAAGAAAATACGGTTGTACTTCATTTGGCAAATGATTTGAAAGTTGATGACGCCATGTCTTTAAATTATCAGAACTGGCATCGCCTTTGAGCATTTCGCGCCAATTGGTTTTATCGCTAACAAATTTTTTGAGGGCTACTTCAGCAACCCCTGCCAAATACCGATTTGGAACTTCTAAAATTTCTAAAGCTTCCTGCGCCCCTTGATCTATCCAACGTGTTGGAACTTGTGTTTTTCGAGTAACTCCTACTTTTACATTACTAGAATTTGCTAGATAAACTATGTGTGGTTGTAATTGTACTTTTTTTTCAAATTCTAAATCCCGCTCCTCAATACCTAAATGAGCTTTACTCAACTCAGGTCGCATGATCCAATCGGCAGTTTGTGGCTGCTCAAAAAAGCATGATTTACAAAACCCTTGTCGAAAAGTTGTTTGATCGCTACTACAATTTAAACACTCATAGCCTACAAACTCTATTGTTATTTTTTTTTGTAGCAATTGATGCGCCTGAATCAAGTCATTGTTCAAATTCAAATAATAATTAATGGGGTCTGAAAACTCCGTTTGCATTTTAGTAAGAACACCTTGATAGAGCATTGATATTTTTTATTACTTTTAACCTTGTAAATATATGTAATTTTATGCCAATTCCATTAGTTAATTCCGTTGCAAGTTGGATTTTAAAGAAACGATTTCATCAAATAGATTTGTTTCTTAAATATCCATATGAGGTTCAAAACGAACTACTTACAAATCTTTTAGAATCGGCAAAACATACGGAGTTTGGACAAGAGTACGATTTTAAGTCTATTAAAACATATCGAGAATTTGCAAAAAGAGTCCCTGTTTCAACCTACGAAAATTATCATAAATTCATTGAGCGCTCTCGTAGTGGTGAGCAAAATATTTTTTGGCCAAAACCCATCAAATGGTTTGCAAAATCTAGCGGAACAACAAATGCTAAAAGCAAATTCATCCCTGTTAGTAACGCCTCTTTGGAAGACTGTCACTATGCCGCTGGAAAAGATTTATTGTGTATGTATTTCAACAACAACCCTGATTCTGAATTATTTAATGGTAAAAATTTAAGGCTCGGAGGAAGTAAAGAATTATATGAGGAAAATGGGACTGTTTTTGGCGATCTTTCAGCAATTCTAATCGATAATATGCCTTTTTGGGCAGAGTTTAGCAGTACCCCTAGCAACAAAGTGTCTTTGATGAGCGACTGGGAATCAAAAATGCAAGCTATTGTAGACGAAACTATAAATGAAAATGTTACAAGTTTAGCTGGTGTCCCCTCTTGGATGTTAGTATTACTTAATAATGTACTGGAAAGTACTGGGAAGTCAAATCTTCTGGAAATTTGGCCAAATTTAGAAGTTTATTTTCATGGTGGTGTCAGTTTTTTGCCTTATGCTGATCAATATAAAAACATCATACCATCACCATCGTTTAAATACTACGAAACCTATAATGCTTCAGAAGGTTTTTTTGCAATACAAGATCAAAATGACTCTGATGAATTGCTTTTGATGTTGGACTATGGTATATTTTATGAATTTATTCCAATGGATACTTATGGAACTCCAAATGAAAAAGTAATTCCATTACATGAAGTAGAAAAAGGAAAAAACTATGCCATCATCATTACCACCAATGCGGGGTTGTGGCGCTATAAAATTGGAGATACAGTACGTTTTACATGTATTGACCCTTACCGCATTAAAGTAACAGGGCGAACCAAACATTTTATTAATGTTTTTGGAGAAGAACTCATTATTGAAAATACGGATAAAGCCCTAAAAAATGTTTCCAAAAAAACAGGCTGTGAAATAATAGACTACACCGTAGCCCCTATTTTTATGAAAGGCAAACAAAAAGGCGCACATGAATGGCTGATTGAATTTAAAACTTTACCAAAAGACATCGATTATTTTACAGAATTATTGGACAACGCCCTTAAAGCTTTAAATTCTGATTATGAAGCCAAACGCTATAATAATATGACATTAAATCGTCCAAAAATCAATGTGGCACGATCTCAGCAGTTTCATGATTGGTTAAAAAGTAAAAATAAACTTGGTGGTCAACACAAAGTTCCTAGACTCTCCAACTCTAGAGAACTTTTGGAAGAAGTATTGAAACTGGGGTAAATTTGGACTCTGAAACAAGTTTATAATAGACAAGAAACTCTTTAATGGTCACTTTGAACTTGTTTCAGAGTCTAATTTGTGGCATACAAGTTGCTTACATTGATAGTATCTTGTTATATTTAAAATAATTTTAACCCTAAATATAAACTACTATGATGTCCAAAATTTTTATCTTGTCAATTCTTGTGCTTAATTCTTGTGCAAGTCAAAAACCCAACAATATTTCAAAAAAAGCGACCTTAGATTCAATTTCCATTGATGGCGATTGGGAAGTCATTTCTATTCATGGTCAGAAAGACTTTTCCCAAAAACCCAACATGTCATTTTCACAAAAAAAACAACAAGTTGGTGGTAATTCGGGATGTAATAACTACGGAGGTAAATTTTCAATTAAAGGTAGTGATATTTCATTTGGTCAGATGGCGTCCACTATGATGGCTTGTATTGGTGATAACACCGAAGATCGTTTTTTTTCAGCTTTAGATCAAGTCAAATCCTACAGTTTGAAAGATGGAAAACTACAACTTATGGATAAAGACCAAAAAATAGTTTTAGAACTTCAAAATCCAAAAAAACTAAAAGGGGTTAGTCGAATTATATACCGAGCAAATTCAAGAGCAATTTTTAAGGAGATAATTGTTTCTAAAAATGAGGTTTTTGTTAAGAATGATAGAGACAATAAAAACCATACTCAACTGAAAACAACAAAAATGGACTGGAAAGCATGTTTACGTCTGCTTTCCCAGATAGATGTTGATGAACTTCCAAAATTAAAAGCGCCAACGTCAAAGCGTTTGTATGATGGTGCTGCTCATGCAAATTTAATTGTTGAAAAAGATGGCAAAAAAATAACCTCTAGTGCATTTGACCATGGTCATCCTCCTAAGGTTATCGAAGCTCTTGTTAAACATTTATTATCATTGAGAGAAAATTAGATTTTTAAAAATTTATTTGCTTAAAAAATAAAAGAGCAGAGATAAATCTCTGCTCTTTTTCTTATGAAAAAATTAAAGGAAAATCTACAGCAAAAGACGAACCATAAGCTCGTGACTTCCACCGCTAACTTTAATAATATCACTACGAGTTGAAGACTCATAGGCGTAACCTATACTCATCCAATCAAATGCATCTAACATTAACAACCCTGCAATTGCTTTGTCTGTTCTGTAAGAAAATCCTACTTCCAGCTCATCAATAATACGAGCAGCGGTTGTAAAATCTACCGATAAAGGTGCTCCACTAGTATGAATTGCCATTATTGAAGGTTTAATCTCCATGCCTTTAAACATAAAGTTGTAACCTCCACTGATATAGGTATGCATCTTTCCTTTTGAATATGCAACTTTATCCTCTTCGTCATTAATCAATGCTCTTGAATTAAATAACTTCGGTATTGAAAATGAAATGAAGTATTTATCTTTCTTAAGATAGGCGCCAATACCAAAATTGGGTCTAAATTGAGAGTCTATATTCCACAAAGCAGGATCTACAGCATTATTGTATCCTTTTAAATCGTTGGGATTAAGTTTATAAGAACTTCCCCCTGCTTTTAATCCTAAAAAAAGATTTGTACCTTCATTCAATTGTAAGCGGTAAGAAAAGTCTATAAAAACATCTAACTCATTTTCGATAAATACCTTATCGCTTATTACAGACACCCCCAACCCTAAACGGTCATTTAGGGGTGCTGTAAGATTAAAAGTATGGACTTCAGGAGCGCCTTCTACCCCACGCCAGAAACTTCTGACATGAGATGTGAATTCGGCTCTTTCGGAGTTAGTGCCTGCATAAGCAGGATTTACGGCGTTCATCGTATAGCGGTACAATGAATAATTGGATTCTTGCTGCGCATAAAGTCCACTAAAAAGTAATACTGCAGCTATTCTAAATGTATATTTTAAATATTTCATGTTTTTATATATTACAATTAATTTTGAGTGATATATAGCCATCCTGTTCTAACGTCTGAGCCGTCTCCCATTACGTCTATGCGATAATAATAGGACCCAGATGGCAGTGTATCACCTTTATAACTTCCATTCCAAGGGCCATCCTTACCAGTAGATTCATGGACTAAATTGCCCCAACGGTTATAGACATTGATGATAGCATTTGGAAATTTATCAAGATTTAGAATATGCCAAGAGTCATTAATGCCATCACCGTTCGGCGATATCACGTCGTTCATATCCATGCCATCACATATGTCTCCAACTCCATTTAGATTTATATCTGTTTGATCTGGATTGTATATGGCTGGACAGTTATCATGTTCATTTAAAATACCATCACCATCATAATCGTCTGGATCTGGATAACCACATATTTCTAGAGTTACTTCATTGACATGCCCATCATCATCTGCTGGCCAAACATCTCTAATTTGGAACAACCAAGTTCCGCCACTTAAAATTCCTGTATTATCAAAATTAAGATCCGCTAATACGCCAGGATCTGGTCTATAGGACCCTGTAAATGGTGCTGTACCGTCCACAATAGACTCCGCTGCTTGGTCATCAAATAGGGTTTGTGTATAGTTGTCTCCATCTCCTCCATTACTGGATGATAGGAAAACCCATTCGCCACTCGGACCTGTAACCCCAAATCGTAAGTCCCAAACATAAGGATGAGTAATGTCTACTAAGACATTAACATCTGTGATTTTTAGTTTCCTAGCGACTTCAATATCAATATCAAGAGTTTCGTTTGTTGGAATATCTGTTTTAGTGTTAAAGGTTATGGTTTCACAAACAATTTCACAAGCTTCTCCAATACCATCGCCATCAGAATCAATTTGATCATTATTAGGGAGTGTAGGGCAGTTATCCTCACTATTTGGAATACCATCATTGTCTATATCTGTATCACAAGCATCCCCTATATTATCTCCGTCCGTATCAGTTTGGTCTGGATTAGGCGTATCAACACAATTATCCCCTGGGTCTAAAATCCCATCCCCGTCTGTATCTGGAGAAAATTGGCCTGCCACACAAAAATCAATCTTAAAGTCATTTATAAACCCTCCATCAGCAGCCCATGTATCTTCTACGATTAAAGTCCAATCGCCTTTGACTGACTCCCCAATAAAGTTAGCTAATGGCTCTTCAGGCTTAAATGAGCCATTAAATGGTGGTGTTCCAGCAGTAATACTTGTTGCAGCAGCATCATCAAATACAGTTACAGAATAGTTGTCTCCACCACCACCGTTACCATGGGATAGTTTTACAACTGTTCCAGCTGGACTTTTTAAAGAAATGTTTAAATCTTCATCCCATGTGTGGGAAATATCAATGGTCACTACAACTTCAGTGACTGGCAAATCATCAACCATATTGATAACTGAATTGTAGGTTGCTGCTGCACCATCTGAAATTTCAATAGGAGTGTCATTAGCTGTAAATTCCATACAATCAATCGCTGCAGTTTTAAACTTAAAGGTAGTATGAGCTCCTGTTGCACATTGGTTTTTAGTACGTACACGCCACCAATACTCGGTATCCCCTGTTAAGGATGTTGTAATGGTATAGGTGTTGGTTGTTACTGTAGCCGCTTCAACAATATTGGTAAATCCAGCATCAGAAGCAATCTGGATCTCATATTCTTCTGCATTGGTATCTGCATTCCATGTAAATTGAGGTAAAAGAGCTTGATCTGTAGCGTTATTTGCAGGTGCTGTCAGCGTAGGAGCTGCTACTGTTCCACTAAAGACATTTAACGTTACCTCTTTTGTTTTTGTTAAAGTCCCTGATGTTCCTACCGCTTTTATTGTATAGTCCCCCACGGCCACAGCATTCATTCCAGAAACGGTCATTTGTACGGTTGTACCATCAGCAGAAGCTGACGTTGGGTTAAACGTTACTGTTGCTCCAGCGGGTACATCATTGGCAGTGAAAGTTGTAGTTCCAGTAAATCCTAAAAATGTTTTATAGGTAAAATTATAAACCGCATCGTTGGGTTTACATACATCCAGTTCTGTGGTCGTGGTACTTAACACAAATTCTGTCTTCTTAATCTCAAAATTGGCACTGTTCATGGCCAAGAAAATATTCCCAGAGCCTTTGACCATCACTCTTGCAGTTGTCGTTTCAATAATTGGCAATGTCACATCATGGGATCCATCGTTGGTCACATTAGTAGCCAATGTTGTTGGAAAAGTTTTTCCACCATCAGTCGATAGTAAAATGTCAACATTGGGGGTGTTTACCGCACCGCCATTGGTTCCAGCAACATCCCAAGTTACAGTTTCAGAATCACCGGCAAAAACAATATGCCCTGCTGTATTTTGAGAGGTCACTGCAAATGGCCCCGAAGCTCCATCTACAGTAACTTTCATAGTGTCCGAGCTGCTCTGTGGTGTTTGTCCAGTTCCGCCAGTTGTGTTACGATCACGTACAGTAAATGCAAAATTCAAATCTCTGGCCACATCACTTACTGTTTCCCAAGACGTATTATTAGCCGTTACCGCTGGATTTGTTTCGGTCAGTTGGCCTGCAATAATGCGATCTATAACGGGCATATAACGCTCAGTACTGGTATTTGGTGGTCGAGATCTAAAATTAGCACCTGATGTATTGGTTGGACCAAAAGTTGTATTTGTTATTGTACCATCATCAATTTGTTCCCAATTATGATATAAGGTGTCTCCATCTGGATCTGTAGCGGTTCCTTTAAGTAAAAAGGCAGTGCCTTTTGGAATGGTATAATCATTACCTGCATTAGCTACTGGCGGATTATTGGTAATGGTAGAACCTACCCAACATGTTCTGTTTTGAAGATTCGTCAAAATCTGATCAATACTTACATAATGGAAATAAGAATCTGCATTATTTTGTACATTATTTGCTCCAGTAATCCCTGCATAACTCATTGTTGTGGTTCCACTACCAGGTTCTACGTTCATCCCTGTACCTTCACTATTCATAGAAAAGGTGTGGTTTGCACCATATTGATGCCCCATTTCATGAGGAACAAGATCTATATCAAAGAAATCTGAGGGTTGATCGTTTGGAAAACTACCAGAAGAAAATGCACTTCCTTTTTGCCCATCAACACAAACACAGCCAATACAGCCTGCGTTACCATTAGGATTATCTTTATGGAATAAGTGCCCAATATCGTAGTTGGCTTCACCAACTTCTGCAGTGAGTGTGTTTTGTAATTCACTATTTAAGTTACCTCCTCCATAGGGATCTGTATTTGCATCTGTATAAAGTAAAGTCTTATCGCTCACTAAGGTCATGGTAATGGCCATATCAACTTCAAAGATTTCATTGGCACGGTTAAGCGTAGAAACCACTTGTGCCAAGGCATCATCTTGAACATCACCATTGGTGTTGTCGCCATCGTCCCAAACATTGGTATATTCTGCAGTCCCAGAAATAGCTACTCTAAAAGTTCTTAGCGTTTGATCATCAGCTGCTCTTAGGGCATTAGTACTTGCCTTTTTTTGTAATTTTTCTTCTGTTGAACAAATAAATTCGTCATCTTTTTTATCTCTATGGGCATTTCTTTCATAGACCAAATAAAGTGATGATCTTTTATTCTCTGGACGAATCAGAGTCATTGGCTCTTCCAAAGATGTAATCATCGCATTTAAACCCAAAGGCGTAATACTAAAACGTACTCGCGTACCTGTTCCATCATTACTAAATCCTACATACGTTTTGATGTTAGGATATTTGATGGATAGTTTTTTGGAGAGTACTGGAGCTTCATACACTCTAAAGTTCTCAGATTTTCCATGGCTGTTTGGAAATGAAACAACCACATTAGATTTTGAGCTTTGCCCACGCTCTGGGGCTGGTTCTAGTTGCTTTTTTAATGCTGCAACATCAAGCTTGTAGGTCTTTGAAGCGTGTAAATCTGAGGTTGCTCTATTATGAGCACCAAAAAAAACTTCTTCATTAGGCGTAGTTTCAGTCCATACATTTTGTTGTGCATGAATTGAACCAAACAAACAAAAGACCATAAAAAACGAACATAACGTAAATCGTATTGTTTTCTTCATAATTGTAGTTTTGGTTTTTATTAATATTTAAAATTGTTATTTCAGTGTACTACACACCGATTGTAATTGTACCTCTTGATATTCTAAAGACAGCTATCAAAAGACTTCATCTTATTTTAAAAATTAATTGGGCTAATTATTTATGTCTTAAACTAAGTTTAAGACATAAAATCCTGCACTAAAATAGAAACAATTCAATGTTCATATTTGGTGGGCAGAAATTGGTTTGGAAAATTATAGGTTAATGTAATTTCTGTTCATAGTGGTTTAGATAGTTTTGAGTTTTGCGTTCCGAATTTAAGCGAGATTCTTATCAAATTTACATTAGAAATCTTTCTTTAACATTTTTTTAACAGTATTTTAAACTATTGTTTAAAACAATTCTTCTGACTTTGAACAAAACAGATTGTTTTAATAAATTTTTATTAAAAAATAAGCAAAAAGGAGCGTGTTTTAAGACACGGCTTTTAGTCGCTTTAGGCGAGTGCGGCTTAAGTGCTTTTTAGCATAATCCTTATCCACAATAAGGGAAGATTCTTTGCTTCCTGGTAATGTAAACATCGCATCAGTTAGGATTTCTTCACACAACGAACGTAGGCCTCTTGCGCCAAGCTTATATTCTACGGCCTTTTGAACGATAAAATCCAAAGCTTCTTCTTTAAAACTTAGCGCTATATCGTCCATTTCAAACAATTTTTTATACTGCTTGACAATAGCATTTTTAGGTTCTGTTAAAATTGCTTTGAGTGTTGAAGCGTCTAATGGATTCATGTAAGTGAGTACTGGTAACCGGCCAATAATTTCTGGAATCAATCCAAAATCCTTGAGATCCTTTGGGGTAATATATTGTAGAAGATTTTGGCTGTCAATTTTTTCTCCTTCTTGAGAAGATTTATAGCCTATGGCAGCCATGTTTAAACGTTTTGAGATATGTCGCTCAATACCATCAAAAGCACCTCCAGCGATAAATAATATATTCTCTGTATTGACTTCAATAAATTTTTGATCGGGGTGTTTTCTACCACCTTTTGGCGGAACATTAACAACGGTACCTTCTAGTAGTTTTAAAAGCGCTTGTTGCACCCCCTCGCCAGAGACATCTCGAGTAATCGAAGGATTGTCGCTTTTTCGAGCAATTTTGTCAATTTCATCAATAAATACAATGCCTCGTTCTGCTTTTTCTTGATTGTAATCTGCAGCTTGCAACAAACGGGTTAGCATACTTTCTACATCTTCGCCAACATAACCAGCTTCAGTTAAAACTGTGGCATCTACAATGGCTAAGGGGACATTGAGCATTTTGGCAATGGTTTTGGCCATTAGGGTTTTTCCTGTCCCTGTTTGCCCTACCATAATGATATTGCTCTTTTGAATTTCTATATCATCTTCAGAAACGGGTTGAAGTAATCGTTTGTAGTGGTTATATACTGCTACAGACATTACTTTTTTTGTTTGTTCTTGACCTATAATATAGCTGTCTAAAAACGCTTTAATTTCTTGAGGTTTTTTGAGCATGACCTCTGGGGTCAACTCCTGACCTATATGTTTTGATTCTTCAGCAACAATACCATGTGCTTGTACAATACATCGATCACAAATGTGTGCATCAAGACCCGCAATTAGGAGGTTTGTATCTGCCTTTTGCTTGCCACAAAATGAACATTCTAATTCTTCTTTTGCCATCAATTATTGTCGTTTGAGGTTGAGTTGATATTAATTATTTTCTGGAAAGAATTTCGTCAATCATACCATATTCAAGTGCCTTATCGGCTTTCATCCAATAGTCGCGGTCACTATCGGCATATACTTTATCGTAGTCTTGCCCAGTGTGACTTGAAATTATATTATAAAGTTCTTCTTTCAATGTCAATATCTCACGAGCTGTAATTTCAATATCACTGGCTTGTCCTTGTGCGCCACCCAATGGTTGATGGATCATTACTCTAGAATGTGTCAATCCACTGCGTTTTCCTTTTTCTCCAGCACATAACAATACTGCTCCCATAGACGCTGCCATTCCTGTACAAATAGTAGCAACGTCTGGTTTTATGAGTTGCATGGTGTCATAAATTCCTAGACCTGCATAAACACTTCCGCCTGGTGAATTGATATAAATTTGAATATCCTTTGAAGCATCTGTGCTTTCCAAAAATAGTAATTGGGCTTGAATGATATTGGCGACTTGATCATTTATGGCTGTTCCCATAAAGATGATTCGATCCATCATTAATCTCGAAAAAACATCAAAAATAGCAATATTCATTTGACGTTCTTCAATAATATTTGGTGTGAGCCCCATTGGAGTCATACTACTCACAATTTTATCGTAGTAAGTGCTGCTAATGCCTTGATCTTTTATTGCAAATTTTTTGAATTCCTTTCCGTAGTCCATATACTTATTTGTTTTGAGACTGTAAATATACTATTATTTAAATCTTTTGAATATTTTTAAAAACAAAAAACACTTCCAAAGAAGTGTTTTTTATATAATCTAAAGTCTAAAATTACTTTCCATAAACTTCTTTTACAAAAGCATCATAAGCCAATTTTTTGACTTTTAGATTCGCATTTTCTTTATAAAAGTTAAGTAATTTTTGACTTGTAAGCTGTTCAGACATACGTTTTACTTCATCTTGATTTGAAAGTACTCTGGCCACAATGTCTTCTACTTCTTTATCGCTTGGGTTCAATTGTCCAAATTGTGCCATTTGACCTTTTATCATCTCACCTGCATAAGCTTTAAGCTCTTCAAAATTAACTTGTAAATTGTTGTCTACTATGAGTTTGCTTTCAATCAATTGGTAGCGCATACTTTTTTCAGACTTTTCGTACTCTTCTTTGGCTTGTACTTCGGTCAATGGCTCCTCACCAACAGTTTGCAACCATTTTTGTAAAAATTCGGAGGGTAAATCAAATTTGGTGTTTTCTACCAAATATTCTGTAACATCATTTAATAATTTTTGGTCAGACTGCTGAACAAATTGTTTTTCAGCATCTGCTTTAATTCTTGCTTTAAGCTCAGTAATACTTTTTATGGCGTCTTTACCAAATAATTTATCAAATAACTCTTGATCCAAATCGGCCAAACCTCTCTCATTAATTTCATTTACGGTAAAAGTGAGTTGAACATTTAAATCGTGGGCCTTATCATGATCAACTTTTAGATAGGTCATTAAGTCGTGATCATCTTTAAAAAGTCCTTTTGTTTTTACAGTGATGATGTCGCCGACTTTAGCACCAACAAATTTTTTCAAATTAGCTTTGCCTTTGATTTTGTCTAGAGAAATTGTTGTTGTCGATTCTATACCTTCCTCATCATTAAAAAACACTCCTGTAACCTCATCACCATCAGTAACTTCAGATTTTGAAATCAATTGGCCATATTGCTTTTGAATGTTTGTGATTTGATCATCAATCATTTTATCATCTGCAATAATTGTGTAGTGTTTTATAGATTTACGTCCATTTAATTTAATATCAAATTCTGGGCTCAATCCAATTTCAAATTCAAAAGAAAATGCATCGGCGTCCCAATCAATATCGTCTTGTTGTTTTGGTAAAGGATTGCCTAAAACATCAAGTTTTTCATCGTTAAGATATTTCCCTAAAGATTCTTGAAGTAGTTTATTAACCTCATCAACTAAAACCGCTTTTCCATATTGTTTTTTTATTAATCCTAATGGAACTTGACCTTTTCTAAAGCCAGGGATATTTGCAGATTTTCGGTAATCGGTAAGTATTTTCTCTACTTTTTCAGAATAATCATTCTTTTCGATATCGATTTTTACAACCGCATTAAGGGCATCTTTATTTTCTCTTGTAATATTCATTGTAATGAATTAAAAATTGGGTGGCAAAAGTACAACATTTTTAATGGAGTACAAATATTTTAATGTTTTGAAAATCAATCTATAAAATGAGTAACGGCAGTAAAAAATTCATTAGGGTTTTCGGCATGAAGCCAATGACCCGCATTTGAAATGGTAACGACATCAGAATTTGGAAATTGAACGGTAATTTGTTTTTCGTCTTCTGGACCAATATATTCAGATTTATCACCTCTTAAAAATAGTGTTGATGTTTCAACTTTGAGGTGCGAAGGCAGTGCTTCTCCAACTTCACTTACATTATTTTTCAACGCATTTAAATTGAGTCGTAATCCCAATTGCCCTTGAGAAACCCAATACAGATTTTTTAGTAAAAATTGTCTTACGCCAAATTCAGTAATATAATTTGAAAGTTGTTCGTCGGCCTGTGTTCTGTTTTTTAACGTTGAAAAATTTAAAGCTGATAGGCCTTTCAAAATCGCATCGTGATGAATAGGGTAGAAACGTGGAGCAATATCTGCAACAATAAGTTTATTTACCAAATCTGGATAAAGCGCCGTAAATAGCATTGCGGTTTTCCCTCCCATTGAATGACCCAATACAATACATTTTTTTATGTTATAATGCGTGCAGTATGTCAATAAATCCTCTGCTAAAAGTTCATAATCAAATGCATCTGAATGAAAACTTCTTCCATGATTTCTTTGATCAACAAGATGAATTTGATAGCCTAATTGAGAAAAACGCTTACCCAGTGTTTTCCAGTTGTCGCCCATGCCCAAAAATCCGTGTAATATTATAAAAGGAGTCCCCTCCCCAAATATTTTTGAATGTAATATCATTATTTTAATCGATTCAGATACATATTAATGACATTTTCTATCCCCAAATACAAACTTTCTGAAATTAGAGCATGACCAATTGAAACTTCTAACAAATTTGGAACATTTTGTTTAAAAAATTTGATGTTATCTAGTGATAAATCATGGCCCGCATTTACGCCTAGCTCAAAATCATGTGCAAGTATGGCGCAATTGGAGTAAGGTTTTATGGCATCAAAATTTTCAAGCGCATAGTGTTTGGCAAAATTTTCGGTATAGAGTTCAATCCTATCGGTCCCTGTTGCTTTTGCTGCCTCAACTTGACGCAGATCTGGATCTAAAAAAATTGAAGTACGAATACCGTTGTTTTTAAACTCTTTAATGATTTCTGAAAGAAATGATTGATGTTTTACACAATCCCACCCAGCATTGCTCGTTATGGCGTCTTCGGCATCTGGAACAAGGGTCACTTGTGTAGGTTTTATAGCTGTCACCAAATCAATAAATTTTGGAATGGGGTTGCCTTCAATATTGTATTCTGTATATACCACAGATTTCAAATCATAGGCATCTTGATAGCGAATATGGCGTTCGTCTGGACGAGGGTGAATGGTAATACCTTGAGCACCAAACTCTTGTGCATCCTTTGAAAATTGTACAATATTTGGTACATCTCCACCTCTTGCATTTCTTAGTGTTGCTATTTTGTTGATGTTTACACTTAGCTTCGTCATGTCTCAGAATATTTAGACTGCAAAAATACAAAGTCCATAGCTTAAAGTATATTATTTTTGATTATTTTGCATGAACTCATAAAACAAGTTATGCCACTAGATCAATACATCATCAATGACCTAAAACCATTTGAATTAAATACTCCTATAAGAGAGCTTCAAGAAGTTTTTAATCAATTGACGTATTCTCATGTTCCAATTCAAAAAGATGGAATTTATATTGGGTGCTTGTCCGAAACTGATGTGTATTGTTTTGACGCCAATGAAAAAGTTGAAGATGTATTATACGCTATAGAACATTTTGTTGTGCGGCAATCCACCATCTGGCTGGACGTTTTGGATACATTTGCACTCAATGACTCGAACATTATGCCTGTACTTGATGAGCACAATAATTATCTTGGTTATTATCAATTAATTGATGTGATTTCATTATTTAGAAATACACCTTTTTTCTCAGAAGCTGGAGGTATAATTGTCATAGAAAAAGCCTACAACGATTATTCGTTTAGTGAAGTTTGTCAAATTGTAGAGTCGAATAATGTCAAGGTATTAGGAGTATTTGTATCACGAATTAAAAATGATATGGTACAAATTACCATTAAAATTGAAAACTCTGGTTTAAGTGCAATTTTTGAAACGTTCAGGAGGTATGGCTATACCATTATTTCTGGTCATGAAGACGATAGTTTCCTAAAAACTTTGAAAGATCGATCTGCATACTTAAATCGTTATTTAAATTTGTAATTTTGCTATTATGAAAATTGCTATCTACGGACCAGATTTTAATGAACGCTCTCATTCGGCCATTGTTACGCTTACTGAATATTTGAATGAAAAGGCGGTTGAAGTTGCTATAGAAAACAATTTTTATGATTCTATAGTAGAGCATTCTTCAATAAAAATTGACCGTTTTGGTTTTGAAACATTTAAAAAATTAGACGCATCCTTTGATCTACTTATAAGTGTCGGAGGCGATGGCACCACATTACGAGCCATTACATATGTAAAAGACTTAAATATCCCAATTGTTGGCATCAATACAGGCCGACTTGGATTTTTGGCAACGATTAAAAAAGATGCAATTGTTGGTGCTTTGGGTCAGATTTTTGAAGGAAAGTATCGAATTTCAAAGCGCAGTGTATTATCCGTTAAAACAGATAAAAAAGACGCCAATTTTGATTTAGATTTTGCGCTAAACGAAATTGCAATTAGCAGAAAAAATACAACTTCCATGATTAGTATTGAAACATGGTTGGACGATGAATATTTAACTTCCTATTGGGCTGATGGACTTATCATTTCAACACCAACAGGGTCAACGGGCTATTCCTTGAGTTGCGGTGGTCCGGTAATTATGCCAGAATCTGATAGCTTGGTTCTTACCCCTATTGCACCTCACAACTTGAATGCTCGCCCTCTTGTTATTTCTGCTGAAAGAGAAATTAGACTTAAAGTCAGTGGCCGAGAAGATGAATATTTGGTATCCTTGGATTCTCGAATTAATTCTCTTGAAAATACAATTGGAATTACCATCAAAAAAGCACCATACAGTATTCATATGATTGAGCTTGAAGATGTAACTTTTATTGAAACCTTACGAAAAAAACTTCTTTGGGGTGCAGATCAAAGAAACTAAACAATAATTTATTGTTTTTTTAGTTTACTTAGTCCATGATATAGCCGTTTTGAAGCGAGTTCAATTTTGTTATATTTGCACACATTTGAAAAGTTGATGAAAACCTTATATTTCTCCCTAATATTTATACTCTTCACAAATCTTGGAATTTCCCAGATTTATGAAATTGGAATAATTGGTGGGGGAACAAATGTTATTGGAGATATTGGTTCTACAACATTTGTAGCGCCAAAAAAATTAGCCATTGGAGGTATTATTCGATGGAATAGAAGTCCGAGGCATTCCTACAGGGCGAGTGTTATTTATACAACACTTTTTGGTAACGACAATCTTTCGAGCGACCCAAAGAGAGAAATAAGAGGCTACTATTTCAATGCGCGATCTTTGGAAGTCTCTGCTGGGATGGAGTTCACCTTTCTAGATTTCGATTTACACAGAAGAAGTTTTAACTTTAGCCCCTATTTATACACAGGTGTTAGTATGCTAAATCATCCCAATTTTTATTATGCCAATAATATACTCGTTTCAGAAAAAACAAGAAGTAATGCTTTTGGGATTCCTATTGCTTTGGGGGTAAAAGTCACCCTTACTGATCATATTATTTTTGGTATGGAAGTTGCAGCAAGATATACTTTTTCTGATGAATTGGACGGTAGTGTTCCAGATGCAAAAGAATTGAAAAAATTACGCTTTGGAAATATTAACAATACGGACTGGTATGTTTTTAGTGGAATTACCTTAACTTACACATTTGGTCGAAACCCTTGTTTTTGTAATTATTAAATGAATCAAGAAATAGACATACACAATCACCCCCTTCCAAAACATATTGCCATAATTATGGATGGCAATGGACGTTGGGCAAAATCTAGAGGGAAAATACGTGCTTTTGGGCATGAAAACGGGACTAAAGCCGTTAGAACAACCGTTGAAAATTGTGCTAAATTAGGAATAGAACACCTAACACTTTATGCTTTTTCTACAGAAAATTGGAACCGCCCAAAATTAGAAGTAAAAACTCTAATGAAATTATTGATTTCTTCACTAAAAAAAGAAATGAATACACTTCAAAAAAATAATATTCAATTAAATGTAGTAGGAAATATTGAAACACTTCCAAAAAAAGTGTTCGATGAATTATCTCATGTGATTGAAGCCACAAAAATGAATTCTAGAATGACTTTGAACCTTGCTCTAAGCTATGGTTCTAGGGACGAATTGACCCATGTTATTAAAGAAATTGGAGAAAAAATCAAAAATAATATAATTTCTCCCGAAAAAATTGATGAATCGGTAATAAATCAGCATCTTTACACCCGAAATTTACCAGACGTTGATTTATTGATAAGAACTAGCGGAGAACAACGCCTGAGTAATTTCCTTTTATGGCAAATTGCTTATGCCGAATTGTATTTTACAGAAGTCTTCTGGCCAGACTTTAGTGATGAAGATTTGTACAAAGCTATTGCCAGTTACCAAAAAAGAGAAAGAAGATTTGGAAAAACAAGCGAACAACTTAACTAAACAGACCTACAAATTCATATATATAATTGTTTGTTTCATGATATTTATGAGCAACACTACACATGGACAAGCACCAGATGTATCCAAAAGAAAAGACTACACCATTGCCGATATAAGTGTGAAAGGCGAAACTGTATATGGTGCAGAAACGATTATCACCTATTCTGGATTGGTCAAAGGCGAAACTGTAACCATCCCTGGAGGCACAAAAATTAGTGATGGAATAAAAAAATTGTGGGACTCAAATCTATTCTCAAATATTGATGTTTTTATTTCAAAAATTGAGGGCAATGATATTTACTTAGAAATTCAACTGGATGATCTTCCAGAGCTTAAAGATGTAAAAATTACTGGAGTCAAAAAAGGAAAGATTAGCGAGATTATTGAAGAAAACAAACTGATTTCTGGAACAAAAGTTACCGAAAATCTAATCACAACAACAAAAAACTACCTTGAAAACAAATATCGCAAAGAAGGGTTTTTGAATGCTAAAACAATTATTGGCACGACCAAAGTTTTAGATTCTATAGAAAAATCTAGAGTCAATATGCAAATTCGCATAGATAAGGGTGAGAAGGTAAAAATTAAAAAAATTATATTTTCTGGCAATGAAAAACTAAGCAGCAAAAAACTGCGTAAAGCCATGAAAAAAACAAAACAAATTAATCCTGTTCGATTTCTAAAACGATCTAAGTTTATAGAAGCTGATTACAAAGAAGGACTTGTTGATGTAGTTAATAAATTAAAAGAAAAAGGATATAGAGATGCCCGTATTATTTCTGATAGTATAATAAAAAATAATAATAAAACAATCAGTATCAATGTTGAAATCGAAGAAGGGGAAAAATATACTTATGGCAAAATCAACTTTCTAGGCAACACTATTTATTCTGATGAACAACTCAATCAAGTGTTAAAAATTAAAGAAGGGGATACCTACAATGGTGTGGAGTTGGAAAAACGAATTGCTGATAATTCAGATCCTGATGCCTTTGATTTAACAAATTTATATCAAAACAATGGTTATTTATTTTCAACTATTACACCTGTAGAAGTCAGCACCGACGGTAATGTCATTGATATGGAAATTAGAATTACTGAAGGGAAACCTGCGTATTTCAAAAACATATCTGTTAAAGGAAATAACAAAACTAACGACCATGTCGTCTATCGTGAATTACGAACACGACCAGGGCAATTGTACAGTAAAAGCAATGTTGTTAGAACCGTACGTGAACTTGGCCAATTGGGCTTTTTTGATGCACAAGAAATTTCTCCAGACTTCAAAAATGTAAACCCTAATGATGGAACACTTGATATGGAATATAGTGTTGTTGAAAAAGGATCAAGTCAAATTGAACTTCAAGGCGGTTATGGCGGTGGTGGATTTATTGGAACACTAGGGCTGTCGTTTAACAACTTTGCCGTGAAAGATTTGTTTAAAAAAGACGCGTACAACCCTGTGCCCATGGGAGATGGACAGAGTTTGGCATTAAGACTGCAGTCAAGTCGATTTTTTCAAACATATAGTTTCTCATTTACTGAGCCTTGGCTTGGTGGTAAAAAACCTGTTCAATTTTCAACATCTATATCACAAACAAAACAATTTTTGTTCAACAGAGCCACACGTTCCGCCGATAAAAGTAGAAGTTTCAATATCACAGGTTTAAGTGTTGGAATTGCAAAAAAACTAACTGTTCCAGACGATTATTTTGTGCTTTCGCAGAATTTAAGTTTCCAATATTTCGACCTAAACAACTATAACACAGGATTATTTACTTTTGGTGATGGAAACGCAAATAATTTAGCCTACACTATTGGGTTGAGTAGAAACAACACTTACAACGATCCTATTTATCCAGAAGGAGGTTCAAATTTTAGCATATCAGCAAAACTAACATTGCCTTACTCCTCATTTAACAAAGTAGATTACTCTGCACTAAAAAGAGAGAGAGATGAACTGACGCAGCGAATTCTTGAGTTGAGAAGCACACAAGATGATGATGAGATCGTTGAAAGAAATGAAGCAAGTAAAAGAATAAGTGAAATTGACCAAGAACGCTTCAAATGGCTAGAATTTTATAAAATTAAATTTTCAGGAGATTGGTACACAAGAATCAAAGGAAAATTAGTGCTTAGACCAAGATTTGAATTTGGATTTTTGGGAGCTTACAATAATGACAGAGGAACTATACCGTTTGAACGCTTCTTTTTGGGAGGAGATGGAATGGTAACTTACAGATTAGATGGACGAGAAGCCATTGCATTACGTGGTTATGCTAATCAAACACTTTCAGATAATGACGGTGGAAGTATTTACAATAAATTTTCTTTAGAATTAAGACACCCTATAACACTTAAAGGACAAACAAAGATTTTTGCTTTAGCCTTTTTAGAAGGTGGTGCTTCTTATAATGATTTTAAAGACTTTAATCCATTTAGCATCCAACGTTCTGCTGGAATTGGAATTCGTTTATTTATGCCTGCATTTGGATTATTGGGAATTGATTTTGGCCATGGATTTGATCCAATTCCAGGTGAAACAAGAAAAAATGGTTGGGAAACACATTTCATTCTTGGACAACAATTTTAATTTTTGGCACGGTAATTTCATTATTGTGTGTGAATTAAAATTAATTTCGTTAATTTGAGGACTAGTCCCAAAACTGAAATTAAAATAATATGACATATTTTAGTAAAAATAACTTTACCACCAAAGAATCAAAAACTTTTGTCTTAACACTAATGCTTATGTTTATCTGCACTACTGTTTTTGCACAAAGAGGCGTAAGAATTGGTTATATTGACACAGAATATATTTTAGAAAATATCACTGAGTATCAAAACGCTCAAAGTCAACTAGAAACTAAAGTTCAACAATGGAAAACAGAAGTTGAACAACGTCTTGCCAAATTAGAAACACAGAAAACACAGTTGAATAATGAACGCGTTTTACTTACAAACGAACTCATTGAAGAACGCGAAGAGGATCTTCAAATTATAGAAAATGAAATCCTAGAATATCAACAAAAACGATTTGGTCCAAATGGGGATTTAATGATTCAGAAAAAACAATTGATTCAACCTATTCAAGATCAAATATTTGCTGCTGTTCAAGAAATTGCAACAACAAAGAAATTTGACTTTATTTTTGATAAATCTGCCGATGTTGTAATGCTCTATTCTGCTGATCGATACGACATAAGTGAACAGGTACTAAGAACCATTAATAGAACCGCAAAACGCGAACAAGTAAAAAGTAAAAAAGAACGCAAGGCTGCAGAAGAAGAAGATAATATTGTAGAAGTTAATTCCGACAAAGACGAGCGTCAAAAACTAATTGACGAACGTAATGCAAAACGTGCAGAGGCATTAGCTAAACGCAAAGAAGAATTGGAAGCAAAACGTGCAGCTCGAAAAAAAGAAATTGAAGCCAAAAAGCAAAAAGCAAGAGAAGCTAGAGAAAAAGCTCGTGCAGAAAAACTAAGTAAAGCCAATAGAAAAAAAGAAGAGAAAACAAAAGCTAAAGAAAAGGAAAAAGAAAATTCAACAACAACAGAAGAAGTTGAAAAAGGAGAAAAAGCAAATACCACGACCAACTCTAGAGAAGCAAGAAAAAAAGCATTAGAAGAAAAGAAAAAACGTATTTTAGCGGAGCGAAAAGCAAGACTAGAAGCACAAAAAAGAAAACGCGATAGCATAAAAAACAATAGAAAATAAATTTTAATTATAATTTGAAAATGAAACATTTAAAAAATCTACTCTTAACGACAGCAATTATTTTAGTATGTAGCTTTAATGCTCAAGCACAATCTAAAGTTGCACATATTAATACGCAGGAACTAGTTGAATCTATGCCAGAAATGAAAAGTGCAAAATCTGAGCTTGAAAAATTAGCAAAAACATACGAAACTGATATTCAAGCAATGGCCACTGAACTTCAAAACAAAATCAAGCAATATGATGCTGAATCTTCAACTAAAACAGATGAAGAAAACGGAAAGCGTTTGCAGGAAGTACAAAGTATGGAACAAAGCATCCGTCAGTATCAAGCGCAAGCACAACAAGATTTACAAAAAAAAGAATTAGACTTATTGAAACCAATTACAGAAAAAGCAAAAAATGCTATTCTAAAGGTTGGTAATGCTCAAGGGTTTGATTATATCTTAGACTCTTCTCAAGGTCAAGGCGTTATTATGGCCAATGGAAAAGATTTGTTATCAGACGTAAAATCTGAATTAGGATTCTAAACTATTTTCCAAAATAGTTTTTAAAAAGCTACTCATAAAGAGTAGCTTTTTTATTTTTGTATCAATATGAGCACAAAACCTATTGGCATATTTGATTCTGGAGCAGGAGGGCTTTCTATTTGGAAAGAAGTAAATACACTACTCCCAATGGAATCTACAGTTTATATTTCTGATGCAAAATATGCGCCTTATGGAACAAAAGGTAAAAAAGCTATTTTGGAACGCTCAATCATTAATACAGAAATACTACTAAATAAAGGAGCAAAAATTGTAGTCGTGGCTTGTAATACTGCTACTACAAATGCAATTTCAATTTTAAGGGAAAAATACAATGTCCCTTTTATTGGTATTGAACCCGCAATTAAACCCGCTGCACTTAATACAAAAACGAATTGTATAGGGATTTTGGCCACACAAGGAACGCTGAGTAGTGCATTATTTCATGAAACATCTCAACTCTATACAAAAGATTTAAAGGTCATAGAACAAGTCGGTAATGGAATTGTAGAATTGATTGAAGCTGGAGTGCTATTTTCAATAGAAATGGAGCAATTACTTATATCATACTTATCGCCTATGCTTGAAGCCAATATGGATTGTTTAGTTTTAGGCTGTACACATTATCATTTTTTAAAACCTATTTTAGAAAAAATATTGCCAAAAAACATAAAAATTATAGACTCAGGTCCAGCTGTTGCGAAACAAACAAAAGCTGTACTTAAAAAGCAGAATCTTCTTGTAAAAAATACCCAGAAAGGCAAGCATGCATTTTATACAAATGGTTCAAAAGAAGTGATTTCTAGTTTAATGAATTGGGATAAAGCAATGATTCACAAATTGGATTAAGCCCTAATTAATTTACACTAGGACACTCACAATCATACTTTTCTTTTCGGCATCCAAAATTGAATCCAAGAGTAATCTGGTGATAACCCCCATTATCAAGGACAATAGAATTCGATTGGTAAGAATAAGTATAAGCAAACATAAAATTATTGTACTCAATCCCAACCAATGGAGTGATATATTGTAGTTTTTGACTGCTTACAGTACTTCCGTTTGTGAATTGTGCTCCATCAAAGCTCCTTCTATATGAAACTCCAGCATAAATATTACCAAAATCAAATTTTCTATAAGCCTTAAAATTAGCATCAATAAATGATTCTTTTGTAGCGTCTTTATAAGCATATAAAATTGATGGCTCATAGCTCCAATCGCTGCCAAATTTTGAAAACACATTCCCAGCAGAAAAAAGATAGGTTGTTAGATTATCGTAGCTTACTCCTTGTTCGTTGATATTAACGCCTTCATTTTTAAGAAGATTCTTTATTGTGGCGTGAGCATAAAAATTGATAAGATGGTAAGAAAATCCAAAATCAACATTAAAATCTGTTGCGCTTTGTTCAATTCCAGCAATAATAGGATCAAATTCCACAAATGCTGTTTCATCGAGTTTGTATTGGATCATCCCAGCGCTTAGTCCAAAAGACAACATATTCAAATCAATTGTATTTCTTGAAAACATCAAATGATATGCATACGTTAAATAAGCTCCTGTTTGAGAGTGATATCCATTCTGATCGTTAAAAGCAATGGCACCTACACCAGATTGAGTGTCGCCAATTCTACCATTAATACTAAAGGTTTGCAAACTTGGTGCATTGTCCTGACCAAACCATTGCTGTCTTCCTGTTAATCGTACTTTATTACAATTGGCTACACCCGCCATCGATGGATGAATTAAATAATAATTGTCCGTCAAATAGTCTGAATATATTGGCAAACCCTCCTGTGCTTCTATGCCGTTGTAACAAAAACTAAGTATGGCAAGAAGAATTAATTTTTTGGCTAATTTCATTAAATCTTATCTTTTCAAGGTAAAATGTGCTCTAAATTGTTCCGTGTTTTTCGTTGTTGGGCTTTCATATTCCACCAAAAACCAATAATCTGATGTTGGCATTGGTTGTCCATTGAAAGTACCATTCCATCCATCGCTGGCCGGACTCAATTCCTTGAGCAATTTACCATATCTGTCAAATATATAAATTTTTGCGTTAGCTTGCGACTTTAAACTGCTAATATTCCACGTATCGTGATAACCATCGCCATTTGGAGTAAAATATTTCGGATAATCTATGTTTACTATTCTTATTGTTTTAACTGCACAACCATATCGATCACGAACATGAATTGAATGTTCACCACGATATACATTTGTTAAAATATGTTCTTTTTGCCAAGGACCATCATCTAAAGCATATTCATAATCGCCTTTTCCTGTGACTTCGACTTTTAGTTTATTTGGAGTTGAAAATTCTGGTAGTAAAAACTCTGCCGAAACTGATTCCGGGGGAAAAGATTCAATAACTAAAGTACTTGCGGGGATTCTACACAATGTTACTTTATTGGTAGCAAGAACCGTGTAATCCCCCCCTTTTGTAGGGCTGAATGTTGGCCCCGTTTCACCTGGGATAATAACAGAATTAGGATCGTTTTCAACATCTTGTGATGTTCCAGCATACCACTGAAAAGTATAGTCATTAGGGTCTAAAGTTGTATCAATCGGAGGAATGGCCAACGTGGTGTTCCCTTCTGCATCAACTAGTTGATCTGTAGAATCGAAACAAATTAAATAGCGATCTTCAATATCAATTTCTGGAACTTGATTGACTATAATTTCTAACGGAACAACCTGAAAACAGTCATTGTCTTTTGGTTTGATTCGAACATAAATTGTTTGTTTAAATTTTATAGTATTAATAAAGTTTTTAGGGGTTTTAATATTGTTTGTATTTCCTTGTTCTGCATCGTCTTTGTCTTCATAATATGTAAATTCAAACTTAGTGGCATCCAAATTATTCAAAATTTGAGTTTCACGAATTGTTAAATCAAATGCATCAAAACCATTGTTATCAATTTCACATTCTTCAATAGAATCGGGAGTTTTATTAATTTGATCGTACAATATAATGTTAAGGTCTAATTCTACTGTGGAAGTACATTTATTTTGACCTTCTGCAACAACAAAAACGGTCTTATTTTGTTGCTTTGGCGCATATTTTACCGGATTGGCAATAGGGTTATTGTTGGTAATATCCGTAGTTGAAGCAAAATAACTCAGCGTAATGGTATTATCACCTCCTGTAATTTGTGTTTTACGTTCTGTTAAGTCAAATTCAATATCAAAGTTTGTAGCACACTTATCAATATCATCAGGATCATGAACGGTGGGGTTTAAATTTACCTGAAGTTTAAAACTAATATCGGTTCTAACACATTCATCAGTATCCAATATTTGGTTTTTATTGGGGTCAAAATGTACTCTTACAAAAATGGTTTGGGGGTTAGATACGTTTGTATAGATATCTGGATTTGGAATAGAAATATTGTTTATGGCATCTTGTTCCGATAAATGATAAGTAACATGTAAATCTTCTGTTTGATTACCTTGAACTTGTTTTGTTATTGTAGTCAAATCAAAGACCGTTTTTTCAGTGTCATCACATAATATGTAGTTTGGAATTGTTTGCTTTATAGGTAACGGATTGACTTTCAATGTGATATGATGCCCTAGCCCCAGACAAGCATTTAAATCATCACTATCTACACGTACAAATATCTTCTGAGTTTTTGGAGAATTTACATTTCTATGTTTCGAAATATCTGCAATAGCATTGAGTTCAGCAAGAGCATCGGCTTCTGATTCATAATAGGTGACTGTTAAATTTTGGCCTTGTGGGAGTTGAGCTTTTATCTTTGCTGTTGCGTCACTAAAATCAAATGATGCCACAGCGTTAGTGTCATCGTTATCCACTAACTTATCATCACAAACTTCATAATTCAATTGGAATGTAGGGTCCAATTGTGTAGCTCCTACAATCAACTTTACTTTGGCCGTACGATGACACTCTTTATTAGTTTCTATTCTTGCAAATACTTCATCATTAACTCCTACTTGATTGGTATAGGCCGTTGGATTATTAATTTTATTGACATCGGCATTGGCATCGGCTTCAGTTTCATAAAATGTAAAAACTTCTTGAGCATGATTTTGAGAAATCAAATTATTGGCCTCATTCAAATTAAATGCAATAAAGCCATCGCTGTCTGTATCGCACTGTTTTAGTGTAACTTCCGCTTTTACTACAGGAAGAGGATTTACAACTAGTTTAAGCGAGGTTGTATCATAACAATCTGAATTGATCTTATTTTCAATTCTAACAAAAACCGTTTCTGGATTAGTCATGTTTTGATGGGTTGTATTTATTTCTGTTCCTGCTGTTCCAGCATCTGCTTCTGCTTGAGTTTTATAATATGTAATATTGAAATTTGCGGCCTGCTGATTGCCTAATAGTTCTTGATTTTTGGTGGTCAAATCAAAAGTTACTTTTCCATTGGTGTCATCGCCATCATCAGCATCATCACACAACTCATAATCCTTAAGTGTATTCGCAACAGCTTCTTTCTGAACTTCAATCTTAAAACTATCAACACGTCCACAATCTTTATTGCTTGAAATACGTAGCCAAATGGTTTCTATTTGTTGTGTATTAGTGTAAGGGATTGTTAATGGATTAACGTCTCCCTCAGCATCCGCTTGAGTTTTATGGTATGTAAATGTAAAATCATTAGCGTTTTGAGTCCCTAACACTAAAGCTTCATTAGCAGAAAAATCAAATTCTTCTTTTAAATCATTGTCAGGATCACAAAGTAAAATATCCTCTGGTGATTTTACTATTTTCGGCAATGGATTTACAACGAGCTTAAGTGAAGTTGTATCATAACAATCTGCGTTACTTGCATTTTCTAGACGCGCAAAAACCGTTTGTGGATTAGAAGTATTTTGATGAGTTGTATTTATTTCTGTTCCTGCTGTTCCAGCATCTGCTTCTGCTTGTGTTTTATAATATGTAATATTGAAATTTGCCGCCTGCTGATTGCCTAATAATTCTTGATTTTTGGTGGTCAAATCAAAAGTCACTACTCCATTGGTATCATCGCCATCATCAGCATCATCACACAATTCATAATCATTAAGTGTATTTGCTGTAGCTTCTGTTTGAACTTCAATTTTAAAACTGGTGACTTTATAACAAGTTTGAGTTTTATCAGCGATTCTTAACCAAATCGTTTCATTTTGTTGAATATTAGTATAGGGAGTCGTTAATGGGTTAAGATTTCCGTTGGCATCCGCTTGTGTCTTATGAAAAGAAATTGGAAAATCAGTGGCATTTTGACTGCCTAACACTAACGTTGAATTTCCGGAAAAATCAAACTGTTCTTTTAAATCTCCATCTGTATCACACATTAAAAGATCTTTAGGTGCTTTATCAATAACAGGAGGTATTGTAAATTCTATTTCAACTTCATCTGTGGCAGTACATCCTCCGGTAGTTGTCGCTACAAATTTATAGGTGCCATCTGTTGTGACGTCCAACTTAGAATTCGTAGCTCCTGAAATTAAAACATTGTTTTTATACCACTTAAAGGTCATGTTTGTAGTGGTTAATTTCGCATCCAATGTAATTGTGCTACCATCACACCCTGGGTTACCATCTGCAATGGTTTGATCTGGCCCCAAATCGCCACCCAAATCAAAACTCCCCGCTTCTAGAAAAATAGCAGAGTCCCATATGCTATCGCCTTGGTCGGCCACCACCAACTTAATTTCGTAGGTTTTGCCAGGAGTTACTGCTGATTTTGCGGTCAATATTTTAGTATGACCCCCAAAATTAGTTGTCGTTGGATCATATCCTGCAAAATATTGTGGGTTTTTTCTACATTGATTAGAATTATTAATATTTGTTACATTTACAGGTGTGCCATCAGGTAAAACAGCCAAATTGGTATAGTTTTGAGTCCCAACTTCTCTAAGTAGAAAAGCAAAACCATCTGCATATTGACATTCTGTATTCCCATCATATTCTTCAGAGCCCATCAAAAAACGAAAACTAATCTCACTAACTTGGGGCTTAAAATTAAACTTAAAAAAGGTCGCATCATTTGTTTGTGTGATATTAAGTGCATTTTCCAAGTCAGTATCTCCTGTTAAACTATTATCACTACTAATTGTACCAGTAATTGTTGTATTCCCGATGGGTCTTGCTTTTCCTGTTGTAAGAATTATTCCTTCTGCAAATGGAAAAGTACTCCCTGCGGGTGTTTTAAAATAGCCATAACTCTTATTGGCAAGGTCTGTCGGTATACCACTTTGCTTACTAGAAAAATTACTGGCTGTACTGCAATCGCTTGAAATTAAAACATCTTTTATAAGTTGCTCTGGGCCATAACTAGATTCTGGATGCGAGGCATCATTAACACTAATAATTTGTCCGTAGCTAAAAAATGATAAAAGCCACAACACTGGAAGAAGTCGTAGGTGTTTCATAATTTGGGAATTTTAGATAACCTAACAAATATAACGAAAAATATATAAATATATTGTGTGTTTACCTCTTCAAACTAAAATGAGCTCTGAGTTGTTTGGGTTCTCCTGTTGTTAAATCATTGTATTCCAATAAGAACCAATAGTCCGTCGTTGGCATCTTTTGGCCATTGTAGGTACCATCCCAACCATCGCCTGCCGCACTGATTTGCTTTAACAACTTACCAAAACGGTCAAATATCAATATTCTAGACCCTAATTGACTAGACAAGGCTGATATATTCCATGTATCATTATACCCATCACCATTAGGTGTGAAATACTTCGGATAATCTACAATAAATAGTGGTGCCGTTGAAACTCCACATCCATAAATATCACGCGCACTAATGACATGATCACCAGGTGTAACTCCTATAAATGTTCCACTATCCTGCCATGGCCCCTGATCTAAGCTAAACTCATAAACACCTGTTCCTACTGCCGAAGCTATAACAACATGTGTGTCTGCAAAATCCTCAGTAACTACATCAACTGTTAGCAATGGTGGTCCGCTTTCACTTACTGTGAAATTATACAAAGGTGACGAACACCCTGTTGATGTAGTTGAATAACTTACCTCTAAACTATAAATACCGCTCTGATCAATCGTGTATGTTGATGCTGTGCTTAAGATTGCTCCTAATTCATCGCGCCATATAAAACTATAAATCGCTGGTGAAAGCCCTGGATCTATCTCTACAGAATCATCACCTATTGAACTTGAATCTGAACAAATAAAATAATTGTCTTCCAAATTCACTACTGGTAATGGATCGACAATTAACTTAATAGTTTTTATTACATAACAGTTTGTAAGAGTATTTTCAAAACGAATAAAAATAGTCTGTTCGTAAGGCTCGGTCATTGTAACATTCGTTCCTAATGAAGTGCTAGCACCTATTATTGCATTAGATTCTGTGTCATGATATGTTACAGAAATATTAGATTGTGAACCTATCATATCTGCTGAAACTAAACTCATATCGAACATTAATAACCCATCCGTATCGTCATCGCATTTAGACAATGATGAAGGGGGGTCTGCCACAGGTACTGGCTCTGGATTGACCGTGACAGTAACGGTAAATGTTGCTCCCACACAATTGTCCGAAGAGACTGG
>CBFHNG010000018.1:0-35556 GCA_965657165.1 Flavobacteriaceae bacterium | reverse complement strand
CTCTAGCTTTTTGATCGCCACCACTACAAAAAGAAAATACGCCATCTTTTGGAGATGGTCCTTCTGAACTTAACAGCACCACCCCAATATTGGTATCCTCGTTAGCATCATGAAAAGCAGTTAATAATTCTGATGTTGTTTGAGGGCGAAATGCATTTCTAACTTCTGGACGATTGAACGCTATTCGCGCTACTCCATTGCATTTTTTGTAAGTGATATCTTCAAATTCAATTGCGGTTTTCCATTGTATTGCACTCATAATTCAGTATTATTTGTTAACTAAATAAATCCCATTGGATTCAAGACGTACCAAACGCTTTTTATAGAGCGTCCCTAAGGCTTTTTTAAAACTTTTTTTGCTCATTTGAACTGTTTCTCTTATTAATTCTGGAGACGACTTATCTGTAATGTCTAAAAAACCATTATTGTCGTTGATAAACTCCAATAGTGATTGAGCACTGGGCTCAATATTGCGATAACCAATTTGGGAAAGACTGATATCAATTTTGTTATTAGGTCTAATTTTTTTAACAATACCTTTTAACTTGTCCCCAATGCTTAAATCCTTAAAAATATCATCTTTAAAAATTAAGCCTAAATGACGCTTATTGATGATGACATTCATACCAAGGTCAGAGGGGTGAGAAACAATCAAATCGACTTCTTGAAAAAGTTCAACTGTAAGTTCTTTGTTGTCCAAAAAATGATTGGTTTTACTAGAGGCCACCAAACGTTCTGAGGTCTCGTCCAAATAGCAATGCACCAAATACCATCCACCTTTTTTCATTTTAAAAGCTTGCTCACGAAAAGGACAAAACAATTCTTTGACCATGCCCCAATCTAAAAAAGCGCCAAATTCATTGACAGCATTGCAACGTAAAAGCGCAAATTCACCTTTTTTTATGTAGGGCGTGTCCGTAACAGCAACCAAACGTTCTTCATTATCCAAATAGACAAAAACTTCTAAAATATCATCAATTTCAAAAGTGTTTGGAACATATCTGTTTGGCAATAAAACCTCATTGTCGTCATCATCACCCAAAAACAGTCCAGGATCGGTATCCCTTAAAATTCTTAATCTATTGTACTCCCCTATTTGAATCATTGTGCAAAGGTAAGCATAATGCAATAGAAATGTAACTCCAATACAACAAATTGAAATCCATAAACTTGGATTAAAACCATCTCTAAAAATATTTAATTTATGTTTAATGCATTGATAAGATTATAATTTTTAGATTGATTTTTTACAGTATCCTTAAAAATTGAATAATTTCTTGTTCAACGAAGTTTAAAGCTGACAATTTGTATAATTTAGCTTAGATGAAAAAATTTACTATTATCATTCACTGCAACGATCAACAAGGAATCATTGCAGCCTCTACAAGTTTTATTCTTGAAAATCAAGGAAATATTACCTATGTAGACCAACACGTAGACCACGCGCATGGGGTGTTTTTTATGCGTTTAGAGTGTAATTTTGAGAACTCATCATTTTCTAGCAGTGAATTTTCAAAATTATTTGAAAATTCAGTTGCTAAGAAGTTCAACATGAATTGGGAAGTATTTGATTCCGAATATATACCAAAAATGGCGCTTTTTGTATCAAAGTACGATCATTGTTTATATGATATATTGGGACGTTTTAAATCTGGAGAACTTAAAGTTGAAATACCATTTATAGCCAGTAATCATAAAGATTTGGAAGAAATTGCAGAGCGTTTTGATATTCCTTTCTTTCATGTGCCTATTTCTGCTGAAACACGAAAAGAAGCAGAACTTCAGCATTTGAAATTGCTCAAAACACATGCTGTTGATTTTGTGGTATTGGCGCGCTATATGCAAATTATACCGCAAGCTCTTATTGATGCTTATCCTTCAAAAATTATAAATATTCATCATTCTTTTTTACCTGCATTTGTAGGTGCAAAACCTTATCATTCTGCATTCGAACGCGGAGTGAAAATTATTGGAGCAACTTCACATTATGTAACCACAGAATTGGATGCTGGTCCTATTATTGAGCAAGATGTATCAAGAGTATCGCACACCCATACCATCAAAGATTTAATCAGTAAAGGTAGAGATTTAGAAAAAATTGTGCTTTCTACAGCCATAAAACACCATATTCAAAGAAAAGTGATGGTATACAATAACAAAACAGTAATTTTTTCTTGAATTGATAAATAAAAAAAGCATTATGAAAATTCACAATGCTTTTATTTTACTTTTAAAGTTTTATCTAATATACAGACTCTTTACCAAAATGCTTAGTTAGTAAATAATACACAACTGCACGGTATTTATTGCGGTTAGACCGTCCGTAAAGGTCTAAAACTTTATTGATTCCTTCATCTAATTTTGGAGAATCACTCAGTCCTAATTTTTTAATTAAAAAGTTGTTTCGAATGGTTTCAATTTCTGACTGATCACTTCCAGCAACAGTACTTGCATCATCTTTGTAGATAGAAGGACCACACCCAACAGTTACTTTTGTCAATAAATCCATATCTGGATTTACATTACATTTCGATTTTAAATCCTCAGCGTACTTTTCAATAAGTTGTTCTTTTTTATTCATAATGATTTTAGGGTTTATTAATAATTATTTGGCATTGTCAAACGCAATACCCTACATGTTATGACACATAATTTTTAAAAAAGTCACATTTTTTTTGAAAAAATTTAGGCTAATTGATCAAAATAAGAGAGAAGAATCTTATCGTTTTCTGAATATGGAGTAAAAATTTCAAGTAGTTTTGGTGAGTTTTTGTCATCAAAAAATGCAACTAAAGCTTCATTTAATGCTACTATTGAGTCTGCAGAACTATAGGTGAATCCAAAATCTTTAGCAAGATTTTTTGCTGAACGTTCGTGCTTGGTTTCAAAATAGGTTTCAAAAAGTTCAGAATTATCATTTCCTGGTAAAATTCTAAAAATGCCACCACCATTATTATTAATAACAATAACTTTAAAATTATCTGGGGTATAATTGTTCCATAGACCATTGATGTCATAGAAAAAACTTAAATCGCCAGTAATCAGAAGTGTAGGAAGTTGAGAAACAACAGAAGCCCCAATAGCAGTACTTGTTGAGCCGTCAATACCACTTGTACCCCTGTTACAATACAAATGAATTGAGCTATCAAACTCAAAAAGTTGCAAATAACGAATTGCCGAGCTGTTTCCAGACTGAACCATATAATTCTTTGGGATAACTTTGGAAATCAATTCAAAGGCCTTAAAATCACTAAAAGGCATGGATTTTAGATAGCTTGTGTGTCTTTTTGTACGCAATTGTTTTACGTTGTTCCAAGTATTATAATAAGCACTTTCTGTTGATTTTGAGGATGTGTACAATGATTTTAAAAATGCATTTGGAGTACATTTAAAATGTTTATTAAGACAGAAATAGGTGTCATTTGCCTTGTAGTTGTCAATATGCCAATGTTGTATGGGTTTGTATGCTCTTAAAAATGCTTTTATTTTTTTGGATACGATGAGGCCACCAAAAGTGAGTAATAAATCAGGTTGAAGTTGTTTAAATTCATCCTTTTTTAGAGGAGCTATCAATTGATCAATTGAGGGGAAAAAATTGGGATGATGCAAATTAGAAGTGGTTTCTGTAAGGACAATTACAGAGGGATCATTTGCAAGGTGTTCTACAATTGATGATTCCAGAGAATTTGGAGGATTTACGCCGACCAAAACCAATTTACGTTTGGCGTTTTGCCATGTTTTTAGTGTTGAATTACTGATTTGAATAGAAGTATCGAGTAATTCTGTTTTTAAAATATTTTCTATTGTAATAGGTTCATTTACAGTTTCATACAAAGGTTCATCAAAAGGAACATTAATGTGTACCGGACCCATTTTTTGTTGAGCAGCATCAAGCGCCTTTGAAATGAGTGTTTGTGCTTTTTTTTGAAAATAGTGAACACCAAAAGGAAAATGTTTTTTTGTTGGTTTTAAATTGGCTTCAAAAAGAATATGTTTACCAAAAGCATGGGGTTGAATAATGGTTTGACCATCGCCAACATTGATAAGGTGTGGAGGACGATCTGCAGAAATAACCACCAATGGTAGGCTAGTATAAAAGGCTTCTGCAACAGCAGGATAATAATTCAATAATGCACTACCAGAAGTACAAACAACAGCAACAGGTTCAGAGGATTGCTGGGCAATACCCAATGCAAAAAAAGCAGCAGAGCGCTCGTCTACGATACTATAACACTTAAAATAAGAATGATTTGTAAAACCAATGGTTAGAGGTGCATTTCGGCTTCCTGGAGAAATTACAATATGCTTAACCCCTTTGGCTTCGCAAAGCTGAACTATGAATTGTGCTAAATCGTGTTTTGGCCATTTCATTAGAGCGCAAAGGTATTCATTTTGCACCATTTTTTTGTGTTAAAAAGATCTTATTTAAGAATCTAAAACAGACTTAATGGTGTTCAATTTTTCCTCTGTTTCATTCCATTCGTTGTCAACATCAGATTTTGAAGTAATCCCACCTCCTGCAAAAAGTGTTGCAAAATTATTTTCAAAATGCATGCATCGCAAATTAACAACTAGATTTGTAACTGGAATTTGATTTTCATTTGGAGTATTTATTTCCCCTAAAAAACCGGAGTAATAGGAGCGATTTATGGATTCATTAGTTCTTATGAAATCCATGGCCAAAGATTTTGGTGTCCCACAAACAGCAGGTGTAGGATGTATACTAAAAATTAGATGTTTTAGGCCTTCAGAGGTTGATTTCAGATGACCCGTTATTGTGGTTTGTAGATGCAATAATTTTCCTGCTTTAATGGTTTTTGGGGCAGAAACTTCTAAATTAGTAAGGTGTAGCGATAATTCATTTTTTAAAAATTCTGTAACAAATTTTTGTTCTTCATAGTTTTTAGTATCCCACTTGACTTGAGTTGAACCCTCATAAACTTGGGTTCCTGCTAAGGCCATGGTTTTTACTTCTCGCCCTTTAACTTTTAATAAAGTTTCTGGAGAAGCACCCAGCCAAAATCCTGTTTTGGGATGAAACCAACAATAAACATAAGCCTCTGGATAAGAAGTTGCAATGGACAAGAAAAGTTCAACCTCATCTAAATTATGAAATTCTAATGTTGAAGTTCGTGCTAAAACAACTTTCTCTAGTTCAGATGAATTTATCTCATCTATGGCGTAGCGGATTAAATTCTTATGTGCGGTTGAATCTGATTTAAAGGAAGTTGGATTATTTTTTTTTGAAGAAATTGGCGTCGTATCTAACTGCAATTCTTTTGAGGCTTCTAAAGGGATTAAATATGTTGGAATTGTGCTATCAAACGGAGAAAAAACAAATCCCTTTTCTTTAAAATCTGAAGTTATATATGTTTTATTGTTTGTTTGAAGTATGGCTTTAATTGAAGTTTTACCAAAATCAGAATATAAAACAAATGGTTTACTTGCTTGAATCTGTGATTTTATACAATCAAAGAAAGAAATGGGCATTATTAGTTTATTTTGGAAGTGTGATTGTCGTTAATTTACACAAGGAAACAAGGTCATTATTATCGTTGGTAACTTTAATGTCAAAAACCTGAGTTGTTCGGCCACTATGGATGCATTTTGCTTTGGCATAAACAAAGCCCTCTTTTACACTTTTAATATGCTGAGCAGAAAGATCTATGCCTCTGACGAAATAAGTATCAGTATCTAGAAAAATATGTGCAGCAAAACTACCTACAGTTTCGGCCAATGCTGCAGTTGCTCCACCGTGAAGCACCCCGTCAGGTTGATGAACACGTTTGTTTACAGGCATTTTTGCAATGATATAATCGTCTCCAGCGTCTATAAATTCAATTTGTAGAGTTTCCATTAAATTACCTTTGCACTCCTTGTTGGCTTGTCGAAGTAATTCTTCTTTGGATAATTTCATTCGTTTTAAATTTTTAGTAAAAATACAAAAAGAAAAAACGGCTGAATAGCCGTTTTACGTTAAAAATTAATCAAAAAAAAGCGCAACCTAAAATTGCGCTTTCTTTATAAAGTTAAATTGGTATTACAATTAAGCAGTCTTTTTAACAGCTAAAGAGTATATAACTAAACCAAATCCAATCTTGTTGATTGCATCAGCGATATTATACCAAACATCCATAGCTAATCCTTCAGTAGGAAGTACGTCGTACCATCCTTCTGTACCAGCCATGTAACCAATTGGATAAATTGCCCAACCAACTAGAACAAACCAGCATAGGATTTTGTGAGCTGAAGCAACTTCTTCACCTGCTTCTTTTGCTAATTTTGCAGCACCACCAAGCCATATTTCATAAACAATTACGAAGTATGCTACTCCAGAAATAGTACCCCACATAACAGCGTTACCCATTGTTTCACCGAAATATCCAGTAACAAGCATAACAACTGAAAGTCCAATAAGTTTCCATAAAAGACTTTTTGTTGCGCCAGCTACTTTTAATATGAGGTAGAATTCAACACACATTAGAGGTACTGTTAGAATCCAATCTACATAACGGAAAGCAGTAACGTTAGAAACGTCTCCTGCCATGGATGCATCACGCATGTACCAATAGTGTACTGCTGCAATGAAAGTAATTAAACCAGAAACTAAAACGGATGTTCTCCATTTTTTGTCAAATTGGTTTAATGAAAGAAAAAAGAAAGCAGAAGCTGCCATCATAGCCATACATCCAATAAAGAATGTGAAATTCACTGGGTCGTTAACGTCTCCGCCGCCAGCAACTAGTGTTAAGAATAAATTTGTCATTTTTCTAAAAATTTTGTTAGTTTTGTTTAAACAAATGTATCAATTTTTTAGACAAATCTTTATCAAATCCACCTTTTTTTGTTACAAATCTGATTATTTAACAAATATTTATGAAAAAAAATTATAGATTCTCAATCGTGTTCAGCTTTCTAGGATTGTGGATTACCTCCTTATTTCCCGAAGATTTTGAACTGTTTTTGGGCTTTTTTCTGATTTTTACTTTTGGGATGATTCATGGATCTAATGATATTTTGATAGTTAATAAATTGTTAAATAAACCTCGCTTAAATTTATTTAGAATTATTGCAACTTACCTGTTAGTTGTTAGTGTAGCAGTATTGATTTTCTACTGGCAACCTAGTATTGCCTTAACCCTTTTTGTATGTTTTAGCGCCTATCATTTTGGAGAACAGCACTGGGAAGAAAATCTCGCACTAATTCAAAATACATCAAAAAAGCTTTATTTTTTCGCTTATGGTCTTTTTGTTTTGTATTTGGTATTTTACTTTAATGATGAAAGTGTTAAAATGATTGTGAATGAAATCAGTGGAGTGACTTTGAATCAATTATATGCTGAGCATGTATTGATAACTCTTGGGATTTTTTTACTAAGTTTTTTAGCTGTATTGTTAAGGCAGAAAGAAATCAAATTAAACACAGTCATAACAGAACTTTTCACTCTTTTGGTGCTTATTACCATATTTAAATCTTCTTCGCTTATTTGGGGGTTCACCATTTATTTTATCATCTGGCACAGCATCCCATCATTACTAGAGCAAATACGATTTGCATATGGAAGTTTGGAACGAAAACATATTATAGGTTATACAAAAGCCGCCCTTCCCTACTGGCTTATTTCACTGGTTGGAATGACTTTGTTATATTTTGCTTTTAAGGACGAAAAACATTTTTATAGTTTATTCTTTGCTTTTATTGCCGCAGTAACTTTCCCCCATTCTATTGTAATGCTAAAAATGTTTACTAAAAAAAGTAAACATCTTTAATAAAAAAAGCACAACCTTAAGATTGTGCTTTTTAAATCAACAAAATTTATACTTATTTAACTTCTTCGAAATCAACATCTTCAACATTGTCGCCTTCTGCTTGTGCATCTGAACCAGCTTCTGGACTAGCATCTCCACCTGTAGCTTGCGCTTCTTGTTGAGCTTTGTACATTTCTTCGCTTGCAACTTTCCATGCCTCGTTGATTTTTTCTAAAGCAGGGTCTATAATTGCAATGTCTTTTGTTTCATAAGCTTTTTTCAATTCTTCTAAAGCAGCTTCAATCGGTTGTTTTTTGTCATCTGACAACTTATCACCAAATTCTTTTAATTGCTTTTCTGTTTGAAAAATCATCGCATCGGCACTGTTAAGCTTATCAGCAGTTTCTTTTGCTTTTGCATCAGCTTCCGCATTGGCCTCTGCGTCTTGCTTCATTTTCTCAATTTCTTCCTCTGTCAAACCAGATGACGCTTCAATACGAATATCTTGTGATTTGTTAGTTGCTTTATCTGTTGCAGAAACCTTAATTATTCCATTAGCGTCAATATCAAAAGTGACTTCAATTTGAGGTACACCTCTTTGTGCTGGTGGAATTCCATCTAAGTGAAAACGTCCAATAGTTTTGTTATCTCCTGCCATAGCGCGTTCCCCTTGAAGCACATGAATTTCTACTGAGGGCTGATTATCAGCTGCTGTTGAAAATACTTGTGATTTCTTTGTTGGGATTGTTGTATTGGCTTCAATTAACTTTGTCATTACATTACCCATAGTTTCAATTCCAAGCGAAAGTGGCGTAACGTCCAAAAGCAATACATCTTTTACATCTCCAGTTAATACACCGCCTTGTATAGCTGCTCCTACCGCAACAACCTCATCTGGATTTACTCCTTTATTAGGTTTCTTACCAAAAAATTGCTCAACCGCTTCTTGAACTGCTGGAATACGAGTTGATCCCCCTACCAATATGATTTCATCTATGTCGCTTTTTGAAAGACCTGCAGCTTTTAGAGCAGTTTCACATGGTTTGATTGTTCTTTTTACCAAATCATCAATTAATTGCTCAAATTTTGAACGAGACAATGTACGCACCAAGTGTTTAGGTCCGCTAGCTGTTGCTGTTACATAAGGCAAGTTGATTTCTGTTTGAGCAGAAGATGAAAGTTCAATTTTTGCTTTTTCAGCAGCTTCTTTTAAACGCTGAAGTGCCATAGGATCTTTTCTAAGGTCCATATCCTCATCAGCTATAAATTCTTCTGCCAACCAGTTGATGATTTTTTCATCAACATCATCACCTCCAAGGTGTGTATCACCATCAGTTGAAAGCACTTCAAATACGCCATCTCCAAGTTCCAAAATAGAAACGTCGTGTGTACCACCACCAAAGTCAAAAACAACAATCGTTTGGTCTTTTCCTTTTTTATCTAAACCATAAGCCAAGGCAGCAGCTGTAGGCTCATTTATAATTCGTCTTACTTTTAAACCTGCAATTTCTCCAGCTTCTTTTGTAGCTTGACGTTGCGCATCATTAAAGTAAGCAGGAACTGTAACTACAGCTTCTGTAACTTCTTGATCTAAAAACTCCTCTGCCGTTTTCTTCATTTTCTGAAGGACCATAGCTGAAAGCTCTTGTGGTGTATACAAACGTCCGTCGATATCTACACGTGGTGTATCATTATCTCCTTTTACAACCTGATAAGGAACACGCCCAACCTCTTGCTTGGATTCAGAGAATTTGTTACCCATAAAACGTTTTATAGAATATACGGTTTTCTTAGGATTTGTAACAGCCTGACGCTTTGCAGGATCTCCTACTTTTATTTCGCCACCTTCAACAAAAGCAATAACTGAAGGTGTTGTGCGTCGTCCTTCTGCATTGGTGATGACTACAGGCTCATTTCCTTCCATTACGGAAACACATGAGTTTGTCGTTCCTAAATCAATTCCAATAATTTTACTCATAATTTATATATTGTTTAAATTGTTTTTAAATTTTTATACATCATTAAGTAGTCAATCATTATGCCATGACAGAAAATATGACAAGGTGTCATATAAAAACATTTCTTTTTCACTATTTTTACCAAAAATTCCAAGGCATTATGTCAAATAAAAAAGAATATAAACGCATCACTGTCAAGTCTTTAGTAGAGATGAAAGCTATGGGTGAGAAAATTTCGATGCTAACAGCTTATGATTATACCATGGCAAAAATTGTTGATGGCGCAGGGGTAGATGTCATTCTTGTTGGCGACTCTGCAAGTAATGTTATGGCAGGGCATGAAACGACATTGCCTATAACATTGGATCAAATGATCTATCATGCTTCATCTGTGGTTCGTGCTATTGAACGCTCACTAGTGGTTGTTGATTTGCCTTTTGGAACTTATCAAAGTGATTCTAAAGAGGCTCTGCGTTCTGCTATAAGAATCATGAAAGAAAGCGGCGGACATGCTGTAAAACTTGAAGGTGGAAAAGAAATAAAAGATTCTATAAAGAAGATACTTAATGCTGGAATACCAGTGATGGGGCATCTTGGTCTTACTCCGCAATCCATATACAAATTCGGGACATATACAGTTCGCGCCAAAGAGGAAGAAGAAGCAGAACAGTTACTAAAGGACGCTAAAATGCTAGAACGCATTGGATGTTTTGCAATTGTTCTTGAAAAAATTCCTGCAAAACTGGCCAAGCAAGTTGCAGAAAGCATTAGCATCCCTGTTATTGGTATTGGTGCTGGAGCTGATGTAGACGGGCAAGTTTTGGTTCTCCATGATATGATTGGAATGACACACGAATTCAATCCTCGTTTTTTAAGACGATATATGAACCTCTTTGAAACTATGACTAAAAGTATAGGGCAATATGTAGATGATGTAAAATCTTCTGATTTCCCCAATACTGAAGAGCAATACTAAGTCATGTCTAGAGTTGTTACGAATGCCTCCAATCTGCAAGTCATTTATGAAGACAATCATCTGATAGCAGTCAATAAACGTGTTGGTGATATCGTTCAGGGCGACAAAACCAATGACCCGCCTCTTTCTGAAATCATTAAAACATATCTTAAAAAAAAATACGACAAGCCAGGTGCAGTTTTTCTTGGTGTTATTCATCGGCTCGATCGTCCTACATCAGGTATTGTTGTTTTTGCTAAAACATCAAAAGCGCTTTCGCGTATGAATCAACTGTTTCAAGAAAAGAAAATTGATAAAACCTATTGGGCACTTGTAAAAAATAATCCGCCAAACTTAAAAGATACGCTTACACATTGGCTAAAGAAAAACCCAAAAACAAATACTTCAAAAGTTTACCCCAAAGAAGTTAATGGAAGTAAAATAGCAATTTTACATTACAATATTATTTTTAAACTTGACACTTACAACTTATTGGAGATTACACTCGAAACGGGTCGTTCACACCAAATTAGGAGTCAATTATCGTATATTGGTTGTCCTATAAAAGGCGATTTAAAATATGGTTTCAAAAGAAGTAATCCAGATGGAGGAATTCATTTGCATGCAAAAAAAATAAGATTTATTCATCCTGTTTCTAAAACCCAAATCTCTATATCTGCCAAGCCGCCTAAAGAGGTGTTATGGAACGAATGTTTAAAAAAGTACTGATATGGAACATATTAAACAACTAAAAAACACACAAAAGACCTTTTTCAAATCTGGAAAAACTCGAGATGTATCATTTATTAAAGCAAAACTAAAAGCGCTAAAAAGTACAATCATTTCTAATGAGAATGCGATTTACGATGCACTTTACAAGGATTTTAAAAAGTCTAAATTTGAAACCTATTTTAGTGAAATTGGCATTCTAATTTCTGAAATAGAGATGACCCTAAAAAACATTGAAAAATGGAATAAACCAAAGAAAGTGCGATCTGCTGCACTTAATTTTCCATCTAAAGACTACATCTACAGCGAGCCCTACGGAACAGTTCTTGTTATAGCACCTTGGAATTACCCCTTTCAATTGGCTATAGCCCCTATTGTTTCGGCCATAGCAGCAGGAAATACTGTTGTTTTAAAGCCAAGCGAACTTACACCTCATACAGCACAAATTATTGAAGATATACTCTCCGAGGTGTTTAAAAAAGAACATTTAAGTGTTGTTCAAGGTGGAATCTCAGAAACCACCACTCTTTTAGACCAGCGCTGGGACTACATTTTCTTTACTGGAAGTGTTCCTGTGGGAAAAATTGTTGCCAAAGCAGCGGCTCAATATATGACTCCAGTTACTCTGGAATTGGGTGGGAAAAACCCATGTATTGTTGATGATAGTGTTGATATAAAATTAACTGCAAAACGTTTGGTTTGGGGTAAATTTGTCAATGCCGGACAAACTTGTATTGCTCCTGATTACATTTTAGCAAAAGAATCTATAAAATCAGAACTTATCCAACAACTCAAAATTGAAATTACAAAAGCTTATGGGGAAAATCCACTGCAATCTGAAGATTATCCTAGAATTGTAAACGCCAAAAACCTTAAACGGCTTGAAGATATGCTAAAAGGGAGTAAAATTGTACATGGTGGTACTATTGATAGTAATGACAACTACCTTGCTCCTACATTAATAGATGAACCTAAATTGGATAGTAAAGTGATGGAAGGTGAAATTTTTGGTCCTATTTTACCCATTTTGAGTTATTCCACAAAAGAAGATATTGAGTCTGTTGTTAATCGTTATGAAAAACCATTGGGTTTTTATGTATTTTCAAAACGCAAAGAATTTTATACGGCACTTATCAAAACATTTAGTTTTGGGGGCGGAACAATAAACGATACCATGATTCATTTTGGCAACCCAAGATTGCCTTTTGGAGGTGTGGGCGATAGTGGTATTGGCGCCTATCATGGACGATTAGGATTCGATACGTTTTCGCATAAAAAAGGGATAACTATCAAAGCCAATTGGTTGGATATCCCATTGCGATATGCACCTTATAAAAACAAGCTTAAAAAAATAAAAAATGCCTTTAAATGGATGGGGTAAATCTAAAAAAAGAGCTATAAATTTTATTTATAGTGAATGTTTAAAACATTGATTTTCAATTATTTATAAAATCTATATAAAGTATTAATTTAATTTAACCCAACCACCCTTCTCGATCCAAACTTCGGTACTGAATCGCTTCACTAATATGTCTACTTTCTATAGATGCTGAAGCTTCTAAGTCAGCTATTGTACGTGCTACTTTTAAAATTCTATCATAGGCTCTAGCCGATAAATTTAAGCGCTCCATAGCCTGTTTTAAAAGCGCTTTTGATTGCTCATCTAAAACACAAAATTTTCGAATGTGTTTGGTTTGCATTTGCGCGTTGTAATGAACTGTACTCAAGTTTTCAAAACGTTTGGTTTGCAATTGTCTTGCTTTGGTGACCCGTTGCCGAATAACAATTGAAGACTCGCCTCGGCGTTCTTCAGTTAATTTCTCAAAAGGCACAGGTGTGACCTCAACATGAATATCAATACGATCTAGAAGTGGGCCTGAAATTTTACCCATATACCGTTGAATTTCAGCAGGAGATGAGGTTAATGGCGCAGAAGGATCATTAAAAAACCCACTTGGACTTGGATTCATACTGGCCACCAACATAAAACTACTCGGATAAGTTACGGTAAACTTTGCTCTAGAAATCGTCACCTCCAAATCTTCTAAGGGTTGACGCATGACTTCGAGAACAGAACGCTTAAACTCTGGTAATTCATCTAAAAACAACACGCCATTGTGCGCCATAGAGATTTCACCAGGCTGCGGGTACTGCCCGCCTCCAACAAGCGCAACATCAGATATGGTATGATGTGGTGAACGAAATGGGCGCTGAGTCATCAAACCTGATGGGGCACGCAGTCGCCCAACAACAGAATGAATCTTGGTCGTTTCTAAAGCTTCCTGTAACGTCATTGGAGGTAAAATGGATGGTAATCGCTTGGCTAGCATGGTTTTTCCACTTCCTGGTGGGCCAATTAATATGATATTATGCCCTCCGGCGGCGGCAATTTCCATACAACGCTTTATGCTTTCTTGACCTTTTACATCTGCAAAATCAAATTCTGGTTTTAATAATGCGCTTTCAAATTCTTTTTTTATGTCAAAATGTGTTGGTGATAGCGTTTTATTTTTATCAAAGAAGTTAATCACATCCATAATGTGCTCTACACCATAAACCATCAGCCCCTCTACAATGGCAGCTTCTTTGGCATTTTCATTTGGAAGAATAAACCCCGTAAAACCTTCTTCTTTGGCTTTTATAGCAATTGGCAAAGCCCCTTTAATGGGTTGGAGACTGCCATCCAAAGACAATTCACCCATAATCACATAACGCTCCAATTCTTGAGCTTTAATTTGATTTGAAGCCGCAAGAATTCCAACTGCTAGGGTTAAATCATAAGCAGAACCTTCTTTACGCATATCTGCTGGAGACATGTTGATGATGATTTTTTTCCCAGGAATACGAAAGCCATTGTTTTCGAGTGCTGCTGCAATTCTAAAATTACTTTCTTTTATGGCATTATCCGGCAGGCCTACAAGATGATAACCAATGCCATTATCAACATTGACTTCTACTGTAATGGTGTGGGCCTCTACACCAAAAACTGCACTTCCATAAATCTTTTTTAGCATAAGATAGATTTGAGATTTTAAAATTAGGAAAAATAATCAAACTATTATTTGGATTTTAAAATGTTAATGTTTGTTTAATTATTGAAAATATACTTTAGACAAGTTTTATTTTTGTAAAAATCAATTTAACAATGGCTAAAAAAACTAAACTTACTAAACAAAGACTTATCGAACTATTTATGAATAGCGTTTTGGAGCACAATGAAATTCCAAAAAGTGTCTATGCATTTGCAAAAATGAATCATTTTGAAGAAGCCGAATTTTACAGCTTTTTTGGATCATTTCAAGCACTAGAATCTTCAATCTTTGAAACTTTTTTCGACAATACTATTTATACTCTAGAAAAAAGCAAAGACTACAAAAATTATGATGCACAAAACAAACTATTGAGCTTTTATTATACTTTTTTTGGAAATCTTACTGCTAATCGTAGCTATGTTGTACATGCTTTAGAAACTTCAAATGGTGGACTAAATACCCTAAAAAAACTGAAGCCCCTGAGAAAAAAGTTTATTGAATTTGTTGATACATTAGAGCTTGTTGATTTTGAAATAAAAAACAAACGCATTGATGATATTAAAGACAATGTGGTGAATGAATCCTATTGGGTACAAGTTCTTGTAACACTAAAATTTTGGTTAGATGATGACTCTGCAGATTTTGAAAAGACCGATCTTTTTATTGAAAAATCTATTGCAGCAAGTTTTGAATTGGCACATACCAAGCCTCTTAAAAGTGTGGTTGACTTTGGTAAATTTTTGTTTAAAGAAAAAATGGGTGCCAATTAATGAAATCAATAGACCGTATCCCAACATCAAAATTACAACGCGCCTCAAAAATTGTTTCTACAGGAGCAAAAGTTGGAGTCAATTACATAAAGTACTATGGCGAAAGACTAAGTAAATCTGAAGAAATTGCCAAGGAAAATTTAAATAAAAACAACGCTGATGATATTTATGGCGGGCTAAAACAGCTTAAAGGAAGTGCTTTAAAAGTTGCGCAAATGCTCAGTATGGAAAAAAATATTTTACCACAAGCTTATGTTGAAAAATTCTCTTTGGCTCAATTTTCTGTTCCACCTTTATCCTCTCCTCTAGTTGTCAAAACATTTAAAAAATATTTTGGCAAAGCACCGGATGCTATTTTTGATGAATTTGATGCAAATTCTGTTAATGCAGCTAGCATTGGTCAAGTTCATCGTGCCAAAAAAAACGGAAAAGATTTGGCTGTCAAAATTCAATACCCTGGTGTTGCTGATAGTATTAAATCTGATTTATCCTTGGTAAAGCCCATTGCAATCAAAATGTTTAACATTAAAGGAAAAGGTTCAGACAAATATTTTAAGGAAGTTGAAGATAAATTAACTGAAGAAACCAATTATTCCTTAGAAATTGAGCAAAGTCAAGAAATCGCGAAGGCCTGTGCGCACATTCCTAACATTTTGTTTCCAACCTATTACAAAGAATATTCGTCAAACAGGATATTGACGATGGATTATATGCAAGGGGAACATTTATCGGAGTTTGCTAAACACAATACAGACCAAGGGAGGTCCAATAGATTAGGACAAGCATTATGGGATTTTTATATGCATCAAATTCATAACCTCAAAAAGGTGCACGCAGACCCACATCCTGGCAATTTTTTAATTAATGAGAATACTCAGTTAGTGGCTCTTGATTTTGGATGTATGAAAGCAATTCCAGATGAATTCTATGTGCCTTATTTTGAATTAGCTAATTCAAATATTATCAATAATCCTCGTTTATTCTCTGATAAATTATACGAATTAGAAATCCTTACTCCCAATGACAGTGAAGATGAAATCACGTTTTTTACAGCCATGTTTCATGAGTTATTGAGTGTATTTACACTTCCTTTTCAACAAGAAGTTTTTGATTTTTCAGATACAGATTTTTTTGGAAAAATTGGCGATTTGGCAGAGCGCTACAGTCAAAATACAGAACTAAGGAAATTCAACAGCAACAGAGGGTCAAAACATTTTATTTATATGAACCGAACATTTTTTGGATTGTACAATTTAATGTTTGATTTAAAAGCAAATGCTGTAAAAATTAATCAATTTCAACATTACAAATGATACACCTAAAACGTCAAGATTTTGAAGAATTAGATCATATATTTAGAATAAATCTAATTAATAGTTGCTCTGGATTTAAATCCGCAAACCTCATTGGAACAAAGTCAAATTTGGGAATTCCAAATGTGGCTGTTTTTAGTTCAGTGACTCATTTGGGTTCTAACCCTCCTTTACTTGGTGTTATCTTTAGACCTGTGACTGATGTGCCGCGAAATACTTACGAAAACATCAAAGAAACAGGGCAATTTACAATCAATCATATTGACGCTTCTATCATAAAAGACGCTCATCACACTTCTGCTAAATACGATAAAGACGTTTCAGAATTTGATATAACTAACCTTGAAGAAGACTATAAAAATGGCTGGCATGCCCCTTTTGTAAAGGATGCACCAATTCAAATCGCACTTACCTACTGCGAGGAGTACGAAATAAAGGCCAATGGTACAATTCAACTCATAGGAGAGATTAAAGATTTATTTATAAAATCTGATCTTCTTGAAAAGGATGGTTTTATTAATTTATCCAAAGCTAATGTTGTTGCAATCAATGGATTGGATGGGTATACAGTACCAACACTAAAAGAGCGAATGACTTATCAAAGGCCAAAAAAAATAGTAAAAACAAAATAACTACTCGTTGAAAAAATCCGAGTTACCATCAAAAATCTGTGTAGTGTGCCAACGTCCATTTTCGTGGCGTAAGAAATGGGAACGCGACTGGGAGTTTGTAAAATATTGTAGTAAAAAATGCAGCAGCAAAAAGACACATCGCTAGTTTGGTTTAGAAATGATTTAAGAACTCAAGACAATACTGTTTTACGTTCAGCTCTATCAACTTCTAGACAAGTTATTGGAGTGTATTTTTTGGAGCCCAATTTGTTTAAAATAAATGAATATGGCTTCAAAAAAACGGAGAAGTTTAGAGTCAAGTTTCTTCTTGAAACTTTAAATTGTCTTCAAAAAAAACTTCATAAATTAAATATTACGCTACTAGTGTATCAATGTTCTGCAAAAGAGCAAATGAAACATATTGTGGAAACTCACAATGTCAGCACTATTTATTTACAAAAGGAATGGACTGATGAGGAAAACACTAGGTGTATTGATGTAAAGGATAGTCTAACCAAAACTGTTGTTTTTCGTGAGGTTTATGATCAATTTTTATTTCATCCAAATGATATTCCATTTCACTTTAATGATACGCCAAAAGTATTTACACATTTTAGAAAACAGTTAGAGAAAAAAGCTAAAGTTAGAAGCTTAATAAAAACTCAACCACAGAGGGCATCATTCCTATTAGAAACTACAACCAAAATCCCCACTTTGGAAGACTTAGGCTACGAAGATTTTGAAACAGATAACAGAACTGTTTTTCCTTTTGTTGGTGGAGAAAATGCAGCATTTCAGCGGTTGGATCATTATTTTTTTGAAACTAAAGCCGTTGGCGTTTATAAAAAAACTAGAAATGGGCTTTTGGGACTCAATTATAGTTCAAAATTTTCTCCCTGGCTTGCTAATGGAAGCCTATCTGCGAGGCAAATTTATTGGAATATTAAAGAATTTGAAAGTCAATTTTTTTCTAATCAATCGACCTATTGGTTGATTTTTGAACTGATTTGGCGTGATTTTTTTAAGTATGTTTCACTCAAACATGGTAATGAAATATTTAAAATAGATGGCATTCTAAAACAACAATACCAATGGTCGGACCATCAAAAATATGTTGATGAGTGGATTCATGGCGAAACTTCTGACGATTTTGTAAATGCCAACATGCTTGAACTCAAAAACACAGGCTGGATGAGCAACCGGGGACGGCAAAATGTAGCCTCTTTTTTTGCAAAAACACAAAAACTAGACTGGCGAATTGGTGCTGCTTATTTCGAATCTATGTTATTAGATTATGATGTGCATAGCAATTATGGGAATTGGATGTATGTCTCTGGCGTGGGAAATGATCCCAGAGATCGCATCTTCAATGTAAAACTGCAAGCCGAACGCTATGATTCAAATAAGAAATACAGAAAACAGTGGCTACAATCTAAACTCTTTTAAATGAAAACATTACGACTTATTTTAGGTGATCAATTAAATTCAAATCATTCTTGGTATAAACGTGTAGATGACAATGTTTTCTATTGTATGTTTGAAATGCGACAAGAAACAAACTATGTAAAACATCATGTTCAAAAAGTTGTTGGCTTTTTTGCTGCTATGCGAGAATTTTCAAACCATTTGGAGCAAAACAACCACAATGTGATTTATTTTAATATTACAGATCCTAAAAACCAACATGATTTAGAAAAAAACATAAAACTTCATATTGAACAAAACGCTATTGATCATTTTGAATATCAAACACCTGATGAATACCGTTTGGATGAACAACTGAAGTCAATTTGTAATGATTTGTCAATTAGTAGCTCTTGTTGTGATACCGAACATTTTCTAACTACAAGAAACGAGCTTGCTGAATTTTTTGAAGGCAAAAAACAATTCTTAATGGAGCGTTTTTATCGTTACATGCGAAAAAAACATCATATTTTGATGGTGGGTGAACAACCGGAAGGTGGCATTTGGAATTATGACCATAATAACAGAAAAAAATGGAAAGGAAATCCAGAAATACCCCATTACAAAGCCTTTAAAAATGATGTAAGACAAATTTGTAAGGATATTTCATCGAGTGAAATTGAAACTATTGGAAATTTTGAAAGCGATTATTTTGAATATCCAATAAATTTGAAACAAGCTCAAGAACAGTTGTCATATTTTTGTAACATCCTACTCCCCCATTTTGGAGACTATCAAGATGCACTACACACAGAAGAAGTTTATCTTTTTCACTCGCGTTTATCTTTTGCAATGAATACAAAAATTATCAGCCCGAAGGAAGTTATTGATGCTGTTATGATACATTATCGACAGCACATGAATGATATTGATATTGCACAAGTTGAAGGATTTATTCGTCAAGTTATTGGATGGCGAGAGTATATGCGTGGCATGTATTGGAAAGAAATGCCATCTTACAAAACGCTAAATGAATTAGAAAATAACGAGGCCATCCCAGAGTTCTTTTGGACAGGCGAAACCAAAATGAATTGTCTTCAAAAAACCATTAAAAATTCTCTTGAGCATGCCTATGCGCATCACATTCAGCGATTAATGATTACAGGGAATTACTTGTTACTCACACAAACACATCCAGATGCTGTAGATGATTGGTATTTGGGCATCTATATAGACGCTATCCAGTGGGTGCAATTGCCAAATACACGAGGAATGAGTCAGTATGCCGATGGTGGAAAAATTGCTACCAAACCTTATGTTTCATCTGGAAGCTATATTAATAAAATGAGTAATTATTGTAGTTCTTGCCACTACAAGGTTAAAGAAAAAATAGGCCCTAATGCCTGCCCTTTTAATAGTTTATATTGGAATTTTTTGGATGATAAAAAAACAAAACTCTACAATAATCAGCGCATGAGAATGATGTATTCTGTTTTAAATAAATTTTCTGCAGAGGATTTGCATGAAATGAAACTCAGAGCAGCAGAAATTATTACTCATCCAGAGCGTTTTTAATCTGTTAAGGAAAAACTAAAAATGTTAATATTTGTTTAATTGTAACAACTCATAGTCCAACATTGAGTATGTTTGGTATAAACACATACGATTTCTATGGTTCTAGATACAACACATTACAATAAAGATCACAAATCATTGATTGATGAATTTGTGGGTGAATCTTATAGTTTATGGCAAGCACTCAAGCGTGGAGGTGTTGGTTCAAAGCGAATGATCGTAGATCAATTGAGTCCAAATTTAAACTATATAACCAATATTACATCTGATATAAATTATGCGAATATCGAATTACGAAAAAAAGGAATCCTAATTCATATCACAAAAGGTCTTAAAAATTTTACTTGGGCCATACCATTTTATCAATTGGTTTTCTACAAAACAAATTTTACAAGCATACATGCGCAAGGAAAATTTATCCACTTTAGAAATTCAAAAACATTCAAGGAAAATAAATCTTTCTTCAAAAATTTGATGGATGAAAAAATAAATTTTGATCAACAATACATTTTACCTCAATTATGAAGCTTACAGCTGTTGAAATAGATAGAATCATAGAAATGGCTTGGGAGGATCGCACCACTTTTGACGCCATTAAATTTCAATTTGGATTGTCGGAACAGCAAGTTATTGCGTTGATGCGAAACCAAATGAAACCAAAGAGCTTTAGACATTGGCGTGCACGAGTTCAGGGAAGAAAGACCAAACATCAGAAATTACGTGTTTTTGAGTCTGGGCGATTCAAATGCAGTAGACAGCGCTCAATTTCAAATAATAAAATATCAAAACGTTAACACAATTATGAATACAAAGACCACAAAAACAAAAAGCATCAATGGATTTTCTCACTATGAAATTGGAGATGATCATCTTTACACTGGGCTTGAAACCCCAATAAAAAAAGATGCCTTTTTAATGAGTGACAGTGAAAAAAAGAAAAAGATTTCTATTCTATTTGAGGAAATCATGAATGTCATGGGTTTAGATTTAGACGATGATTCTTTAAAAGGTACTCCAGATCGTGTTGCGAAAATGTATATCGACGAAATATTTTCTGGATTAAATCCAAAAAATAAACCTGAAATAGCTTTGTTTGATAACAAATATCAATACAATCAGATGCTGGTAGAAAAAAATATAACATTTTATTCCAATTGCGAGCATCACTTTGTTCCCATAATAGGTAAAGCACATGTTGCTTACATTTCTTCTGGAAAAGTCATTGGACTATCAAAGCTCAATAGAATTGTACAATATTTTGCAAAACGCCCACAAGTTCAAGAGCGTTTAACCAATCAAATTGGTGAGGAATTGAAAACCATATTAGGAACCAACGATGTTGCTGTTATAATAGACGCCAAACATCTTTGCGTTTCGTCTAGAGGAATAAAAGACGAAACGTCATCAACAGTCTCTGCTTTTTATAGCGGTGCATTTACCAGCTCAGCAAAAATTGCAGAGCTCAATAATTATATAAATTCATAACATGAGTACAGTACAAAAAGGAGAAGAATTTTTAAACAGAAGTTTAAAATTTAAAAATACAAGCGAAAGAATCGAAGCTTCAAGGGAAGTTAAAGCTTTAATTCTTGGAATCAATGAAATCTACAAATCAAACAAAGACCCAAAATTGATGGATTTGATGAAAGAATTGACGGTCGTAAAACAAAAAATTGAAAAACGCCTAAAAGGAAGACCTCTAACATCATGAAAACAATCATTATTGTCGGCGGGAGTCGAGGGATTGGTAGATCAACACTTGAAGCGCTTTTACCTCATAATAAGTTGATTAACATCAGTAGGAATGCACCAGATTTCGATCATTCGAATTTAACGCATTACAGCTGTGACGTACTTTCTGATGAACTTCCAAATATTGAAGTTGCAGATGGTTTAATATACTGCCCTGGGAGCATCAATTTAAAACCATTTAAGCGGTTAAGTTTAGACGATTTTAGAACTGATTTTGAAATTAATGTTATTGGTGCAATAAAAAGTATTCAGGCCTATTCACCTGCACTTATGAAATCAGAATCGGGGTCGATTGTACTTTTCAGTACAGTTGCTACAGCCATGGGTATGCCTTTTCATGCAAGCGTTTCGACAGCAAAATCCGCTGTGGAAGGCCTTATGAAATCAGTTGCAGCAGATCTCGCCCCAAAAGTAAGGGTTAATGCCATTGCACCTACAATCACACAAACAGATCTGGCCGCAAAATTGCTACGCAATGAGCGTATGATTGAAAACACTATACAAAGACACCCATTAAAAAAATTCTTGGAACCTAGCGAAGTTGCTGCAATGGTTGAATATTTAATTTCTGATGTTTCAAAATCAATTTCAGGTCAAGTTTTTAAACTGGATTGTGGAATTGTTTCATTAAAAGTATGATATGAAAAAACTTAAACTACCTATTCTAATAACCCTTTTGTTAACATTACAACAAGCAAAAGCACAACACACAACAACTATGAGTATTTATGATATAAAAATCAATGCCTTAGATGGCTCACCAATAGATTTAAAGACTTTCCAAGGAAAATATATTTTGTTTGTAAATGTTGCGTCTGAGTGTGGTTTTACAAATCAATACGAGGGACTTCAAAAGCTGTATGATACTTACAAAAATGACTTGATGGTCATTGGTGTTCCTTGTAATCAATTTGGAAGTCAAGAACCTGGAAATTCAGCACAAATTCAATCGTTTTGTCAAAAAAATTATGGGGTTACTTTTTTAATGACTGAAAAAATAAAGGTGAAAGGAAAAGACAAACATCCTTTGTATAATTGGCTAACAAATAAGGATTTAAACGGAAAAAACAACACTTCTGTAAAGTGGAATTTTCAGAAGTACGTCATTGGACGAAACGGCGAGTATATTGATTATTTTTATTCGATGACCAAACCAATGAGTAGTAAAATCACAAAGTTAATTCAATAACAATGTTTGGATTATTTAAAAGAAAAACCAAAACTGAAAAATTACAAGACCGCTATAAAAAGCTAATGGCAGAATGGCACAATTTGTCATCAGTAGACCGTGCGGCTAGTGATGCAAAATATGCTGAAGCACAAGAGGTTTTAACACAAATTGAAAAATTAGATCAATAAATGAGATTTGCCGCAACATTAATTCTGTTTTTAGTTCTAAATTTTGGAGCTCTTGGGATTGGTACTTTGTTGATGGATAATGGGCCACAGTCCTTGTGGTATACTTCTCTAAATCAGGCACCGTGGACTCCAATGGGATGGGTGTTTGGAGCGGCTTGGACATGTGTTATGATTTTCTTTTCTGTGTTTATGACTTTTGTTATTCAAAACGAAAATCTAAAAAAAGCATCCCTATTGTTTGCTATACAATTTGCGCTAAACATTTCATGGAATTACGTTTTTTTTAATCAACGCCTCACAGGTCTTGGTCTTCTTATCATCATTCTTTTAACCCTACTTACATTTTACTTTTTAATTGCATTCAAATCTACATTAAACAATAATCGATACTTTGTTTTACCCTATTGTTTGTGGCTATTGTTGGCTACATCACTCAATGCATATATTGTACTTTATAATTAGATGAAAATATATACCTTACACACAAAGCAGAATCTTCCAATTTCTGTTGACGAAGCTTGGCAATTTTTGTCCAGCCCAGAAAATTTAAAAACTATAACACCAGATTACATGGGGTTTCATATCCTGTCTGGAGCAGACCGTGAAATGTTTCCTGGACAAATTATTCAATATATTGTAACACCTGTTTTAGGCATAAAAACTAAATGGGTAACTGAAATTACACATGTCAAAGACAAGGCCTATTTTGTAGACGAACAACGTTTTGGCCCATACGCCTTGTGGCATCATAAACATTTTATTCGCCCAATTAATGGTGGTGTCGAAATGGAAGATATTGTAGATTATAAACTCCCTTTTGGACTGTTGGGCAGACTAGCCCATCCTATTATGGTAAAACCAAAATTAAAAGAGATTTTTGATTATCGTCACAAGAAACTTATTGAACTTTTTGGTCCTTTTGAATCATGAATCCAACAGCGTTATTTTGGTTTAGAAGAGATCTGCGCTTGCATGATCAACATGGGTTGTATAAAGCCCTAAAGCATCATAAAAATGTACTTCTCATTTTTATTTTCGATCCTGAAATTCTCGATAATTTACCTGAAGACGATGCTAGAGTTGATTTTATTTATAATCAATTAAAAACACTCAATAAAACACTAGAAAAGTACAATACAGCTATTCAAACCTATTATGGCAAACCTTTGGATATATTTCAAAAATTAATCAAAGACATCAACATTCAAGCGGTATACACTAATCATGATTATGAGCCCTATGCACTCCAAAGAGACCAAAGTATTGCTGCATTTCTGAAAGGGCATAAAATCGAATTCAACACCTACAAAGACCAAGTGATTTTTGAAAAAAATGAGGTTACAAAGGACGATGGTTTGCCCTATAAAGTCTATACCCCTTATTCAAAAAAATGGTTGAGTTTATTTAAAGAAGATTACATAGCGCCCTACTCTAGCGAAACACTTTTAGAGCATTGTACAAAAGTTAAAACTCCAATTTGGGTAGAATTGAATGCCATGGGATTTGTACCATCAAAAGTTAAAATTACACAATACACATTAGATAATAATTTGATTGATTTGTATGAAGAACAACGAAATACACCCTCTGTTGCAGGAACTTCAAGACTTGGGCCTCATTTACGATTTGGAACTGTAAGTGTACGTGAAATTGTTTTAAAAGCAAGAAAGAGAGTGAATATCACTTTCCTAAAAGAACTCATTTGGCGTGAGTTTTTTATGCAAATACTTTGGCATTTTCCTCATACAGTTTCCAAAAGTTTTAAGCCACAATATGATGCTATACAATGGCGAAATAACCAAGAAGAATTTGAAAAATGGTGTGCTGGTAAAACAGGTTATCCTCTTGTAGATGCGGGTATGCGTGAGTTGAATGAAACAGGGTTTATGCACAACAGAGTGCGTATGCTTGTCGGAAGTTTTTTATGCAAACATTTACTGATTGATTGGCGTTGGGGAGAGGCCTACTTTGCCCAAAAACTTCATGATTTTGAATTATCAAGTAATGTAAGTAATTGGCAATGGGTCGCCGGTTGTGGTGTAGATGCTGCTCCTTATTTTAGAATATTTAATCCCACAACACAGATTACAAAATTTGATAAGGATCATAAATACATCAAAAAGTGGATACCTGAATATGAAGGCTTTGAATACCCCCTTCCTATTGTAGAGCATAAGTTTGCAAGAGAACGATGTTTGGAAACCTATAAAAAAGCACTGAATAAGTAAGAAGTGTATCTATGCTTCGATACGCTCAATTTTAGCACCAATAGCCTTTAGACGCTCATCAATGTATTGATAACCTCGATCAATTTGTTCGATATTATGAATTGTTGAAGTCCCTTTTGCAGAGAGGGCAGCAATAAGCAATGATATTCCTGCTCTTATATCTGGAGAGGTCATTGTTGTCGCTTTTAATTGAGATTTAAAATCATGTCCAATGACCGACGCTCTATGAGGATCACAAAGAATTACTTTTGCTCCCATATCAATGAGTTTGTCTACAAAAAATAGACGGCTTTCAAACATTTTTTGGTGAATGAGTACACTACCGCGTGCTTGTGTGGCTACGACTAAAATAATACTCAAAAGATCAGGTGTAAATCCTGGCCAAGGGGCATCAGAAATTGTTAAAATAGATCCGTCTATATAGTTTTGAACTTCATATCCGTCTTTGTGAGCAGGAATAAAAATATCGTCATCTTTGCGTTCGATTGTTATTCCTAATTTCCTAAAAACGTTTGGAATAACTCCCAAATCGTCCCAACTTACATTTTTTATAGTGAGCTCACTTTTTGTCATTGCAGCAAGTCCAATCCAACTTCCAATTTCAATCATATCTGGAAGCATAGTATGTTCGGTACCACCAAGTGAATCTACTCCTTCAATAGTAAGAAGATTAGACCCTATACCACTAATTTTTGCACCCATTCTGTTCAGCATTTTGCAAAGTTGTTGTAAATAAGGCTCACAAGCTGCATTGTAAATTGTAGTCGTTCCATTTGCCAATACAGCTGCCATTACTATATTGGCTGTTCCTGTTACAGAAGCTTCATCCAAAAGCATGTATGTTCCTTGAAGTTGGTCGGATTCAACGCCATAAAAATAGTCTTCTTTGTTGTATCGAAATGATGCACCCAGTTTAATAAAACCTTCAAAATGTGTGTCTAAACGTCTACGCCCAATTTTATCGCCTCCAGGTTTTGGGATATAACCTTTTCCAAAACGGGTAAGCATGGGGCCTACAATCATAATTGAACCTCTTAGCCCTGCTCCATCAACTTTAAATTCCGCAGATTCTAGGTACTTTAAATCGATATTATTGGCTTGAAAAGTATATGTACTTTCCGATAATTGCTCTACAGATACACCTAATTTCCCTAACAAACGAATCAGTTTGTTGACGTCAATAATATTTGGAATATTGTGAATGGTAACTTTTTCCGAAGTCAGCAAAACAGCACATAAAATTTGTAGTGCTTCGTTCTTTGCTCCTTGTGGTTGGATAGATCCCTTGAGTTGATGACCGCCTTCAATTTTAAATGACTTCAATGGAGATGTTTTTGGTGATTAGTTGTTGTTGTTTTGTCTTTTTTAGTAACGCTTTCGGTTTCGATTATTCTTTTTCGATTTATGTGATTTCTTGTAATTGTTCTTCTTATTTTGCATTTTAATCAATGTCGCAGAATCGGCCAATTTTTCTTCTGTTTTTCTAATATCAATAGTTCCATTAGACAGCTCATAAAGGTGATTTAAAATAACAATATCTTCAACAGTATCTTTGTTCCAGTTTAAAAAAGATTTTTTCATATGATTGGCAATGGTGATGATTAAAGCATTTTTCATTTCACCTTCTTCCCAAGATGACGCCACATCAATCATTGTTTTGATATTGTTCCCATAAAAACGATACTTAGGATAGTTTTGTGGATAGTGTAATGGATCGGGTTTTGTGTTTAATATTTCCTCCGATGGTTTTTCAAAAGGAGAATCGGCATCGAGTTGAAAACCAGACATAATAAAAAGCTGGTCCCACAGTTTGTGCTGAAAATCAGGGACATCACGCAAATGTGGTTGCATATTACCCATAACAGAAATGATGGCTTTGGCCAGTCTATTTCTTTCATCTTTGGAGTCTTGAGCGACGGCATGATTAATCATTTTTTGAATATGTCGCCCATATTCTGGAATGATAAGATGTTCGCGTTCAGTATTGTATTCGAGTTGGTCTGTTAAGGCTGTCATTAAATAAATTTATATTAATATGCTGCAAAGTACAAAAATTAAACAAAAAAGTGAATTATATACTATAGGATTACAAAGAAATAACGCCTTCTACATCGCGGCTAACTTGCTTGTATTTTTCAACAACTGCCTCTGGATCTTTCATCACAACATGAATTGAAATACTCACATAGTTTCCTTTTTTTGAGGCAGTACTATTTATAACAGCTCCCATATTATCAAAAACAGATTCTACGGCATCAATTTTATGTTGTTCTGAAGTGATAATAAATTTAAAAAGATAGGCGGTTGGCCACGAAGATGTTTCGTAAAGCTGTGATTTTAATTTAGTATAAAATTCTTCCGAATTGTTTGAACTTTGCATGATGACTAAGTTATGTTGCAAATATACATCAACTCATATTTTTTATTTAACTTTTAAATCACGAATTTTACAGAATTAAGACACATACATTAGATGCCAAAAAAAATAGCACTTATTGGTGGACCCGCAACAGGAAAAACAACTTTAATCAAAGCTTTAGAAGCACAGGGCTATTATTGTATGGAAGAAATTTCAAGGCAAATTACTTTAGAGGCAAAAAAAAATGGTATTAAACAATTATTTTTAGAAGATCCTATATGGTTTAGCAAACAACTGTTAGACAGTCGTAAAAAGCAATTTATAGAGGCCCAAAACTCAAATGCGCCAGTGGTATTCTTCGATCGTGGACTTCCCGATATTGTGGCGTATTTAGACTATATAAAATCCGATTATGGACAAGAATTTATAAGCGTTTGTGAAATTTACAAATACGACAAAATTTTTATTTTGCCCCCTTGGAAAGCTATTTATAAGACCGATAATGAACGGTATGAATCTTTTAATCAATTGTTAGAAATTCATGAGTTTCTCAAAAAATGGTATTCAAAATTTGGTTATGAAATGATTGAAGTCGATATTGGATCAATTGAAAACCGTTTAAAATTTATTCTCAACAGAATTTAACAGCAGATGAACCATCCGCTTCAAATACTAGAGCACTATTGGAAGTTTTCCAAATTTAGACCCCAGCAAGAGGAAATTATTCAATCTGTTTTGAATCAACAAGATTGTGTGGCTCTACTTCCTACAGGTGGTGGAAAGTCTCTTTGTTTTCAAATTCCTGCCCTAATAAATGATGGTCTTTGTATTGTTGTTTCTCCTTTAATTGCCTTAATGCAAGACCAAGTTAATGCCCTAAGTAATAAAGATATAAAAGCTAATGCGCTCACAAATTTGAATCATCTTAGCGATTTGGAGCGCATACTCGATAACTGTGTTTATGGAAATTATAAATTTCTTTATTTATCTCCAGAACGACTACAAAATCCACTCGTTCAAGAACGTATTAAGTTGATGAATGTGAATTTAATTGCAGTAGATGAAGCGCATTGTATCAGTCAATGGGGACATGATTTTAGACCTGCATATAGATCAATTAATATACTAAAAACGTTGCACCCAAAAGTGACAACAATAGCACTAACTGCATCAGCAACAAAACGTGTTGTAGAGGACATAAAAGTACAACTCAACTTAGAACAACCGAAAATATTTAGACACTCATTTTATAGAGAAAATCTAAGTTATCAATCATTGCTTTTTGAAGACAAAGACTATAAAATCATAGAACTTCTAAAACAAAATAAAGAAAGTGCTATTGTTTATACTGGAAGCCGATCTGAAACACAACAATTGGCCAAAATGCTTAACAATAATGGTATTTCTAGTGGGTATTATCATGGTGGATTAAATGCTAAAGAAAAAGAGCAACACTATCAACAATGGATTTCAGATGAAACAAAAGTTATTGTAGCCACAAATGCTTTTGGTATGGGAATCAATAAAGCCGATGTTTCAATGGTTATTCATATTAATATTCCAGAAAGTCTCGAACATTATTTTCAAGAAGCTGGACGTGCTGGTCGAAATCAAAAAGAAGCAAAAGCCATACTTTTAGTTGGGCCAAATGACATTGAAATTGCAAAAAAATGGTACATAGATTATGTTCCTGATATCGATTTTTTAAAGTTAATTTATAAAAAACTGTGCACCTATTTTCAAATTGCATATGGCGAGTTGAACGAAGAAAAACATGGATTAAATTTTAACGCTTTTTGTAATTTATATGAACTCTCTAAACGAAAAACATATAATGGATTAAAAGTTTTGGATAGGCATGGATTAATTGTGTTTGAAGAGCTTTTTAGAAAGAAAACAAGTTTACAGTTTTTGGTCAATAACAATATTTTAATAGACCAAATAAAACACAATGATGAACTTCGATTGATGATGACAACAATTTTAAGAACCTACGAAGGAATTCATAGTCAAGAAACATCCATTGATATAGAAAAAATTGCTAAAATACTAAATATAGAAGCCTCTAAAATTATTCAAAATCTAGATGCTTTGGCCGCAAAAGAAATTGTAAAGTTTAGAAATATAAACACCGATGCACAAATTACATTTTCTCAACCTAGAGAAGATGAAAAAGCTATAAATCGAATTTCAAAAGAAGTAAAAGTACATAATAAAGTAAAATATAATAAAATAGAGGCTGTCATCAATTATATAGAAAATAATAGTGTTTGTAAAAGCAAACAGTTACTAACCTATTTTGATGAACCAAATTCAAAAGCGTGTGGCATTTGTAATGTTTGTTTAAAAAAAGAAAAAGCGTTAATCCCTTTTGAAAAAGAAAATGTAGATTTGGTTTTGAAATCAATAGAAGTTAAACCTATGACATCTAGAATGTTAGAGTCAAATTTATCAATATCAAATAAAGAAGTTGTTTCTATTTTAAAACACTTGCTTGAACTCAAAAAAATTGAACAAACTCAAACTAATAAATTTCAAATTAAATGTCCATAGCAAAAGAACAATTGCGTATTATCTTTTTGGGAACTCCAGAGTTTGCAGTTCATATTCTTGATGGATTAATACAACAAAATTACAATGTGGTTGGGGTGATTACAGCACCAGATCGCCCTGCAGGACGTGGCCAAAAAGTAAAACAATCTGCAGTAAAAATATATGCCCAAAATCATCAATTGAATGTTCTTCAACCAGAAAACTTAAAACATCCCAATTTTATTAAAACATTAAAAGCTTTAAACCCTGATTTGCAAGTAGTTGTAGCGTTTAGAATGTTACCACAAGCGGTTTGGCAATTGCCAAAATATGGCACTTTTAATCTTCATGCGTCTTTGTTGCCACAATACAGAGGTGCAGCACCCATCAATTGGGCCATTATTAATGGAGAAAAAGAAACAGGAGTTAGTACATTTTTTATTGATGAAAAAATTGATACAGGTGCTGTAATTTTTCAAAAGAGTATTCCTATTTCAGATGAAGATACCGCAGGAACGCTTCATGATAAACTCATGAATGAGGGTAAATTATTAACGCTGAAAACTGCTGAAGCTATTTGTGACAATACCATAAAAACAACACAACAGCCTCAATCCATTGAATTAAAAACTGCGCATAAACTTAATAAAGAAAATTGCAAAATTGATTGGCAAAAAAATGGTGAAGATATTCGAAATCTTGTTCGTGGATTGAATCCATATCCGGGAGCATGGGCAGAATTAAAAAATGGAACAAAAACCTTTAATGTCAAAATCTATAAAGTCCAATTTGAAAAATCAAACCACAAAAAACCTGTTGGAACACTAATTGTTAAAAAATCTTCTATTTACGTATGCATTAATGACGGTTATATTAATGTCATTGACTTTAAATTTCCTGGAAAAAAACAAATGGATGTGAAATCTTTTCTTAACGGATTCTCTTTTGAGAGCGACGCTAAAATGATTTGATTTTTACAAAAAAAAACATCTAGATTACTGATTATCAATTAAGTAAAATATTAGTTTTCTTTTAAAATTGAAATATATTACATAGTTTTGTGCCATTATTTAATCTCAAATCATTACATACTATGAAAACAAAATTAACACTTCTATTTTTCAATCTATTCATTTTTTTATACGCACAAAATCCTGATGATACTCCTCAGGATGACATTTACATCAAAACAATCTTTAATTTACAAGATTATGCATCAGGCAATAATACGTAGGATATTGCTTTTGTGGCTATAGAAGTAAAAAGCGACATTGATAGAAACAATTACAAAATTCGTCACACTGAGGCCGATGGGAGTATTGATGAACGTCATTTACGTCAAAGCCCAAACCCTCACTTTCCAATGAATTATGTATCGAGTACACCTCCTGATTATTCAAATAGACCTAGCTCACCTGATTTACTTTATGCTGGAACACAAATTTATGCAGTAGATGGATTTAGTTCAGAAGGGTATGATATATTAAATGGCTCTGGTGGCTATGGTTATTCTATGATGCATGATATCCTTGGTGGGGTAATCACTAACAAGCATTTTGCGCGCTGTTGGTGGGCCGATTTACATACCGATTTTAATAATTCTTCCAATACAAAAATAGAATTATTGTACAACGTAAATGGAACATGGACGGTATTTGATGTTTGGGAAGGCCCATTGCAACATAACAAGTATGACCAACGCAATGTAGATACTCCAAATGAAGTTTTTACAGCAAGTGAATGGAACCGAAATCAAGATAGTAATTCAGGTGTAGGAACTTTAAATACAAATACTGTAGAATTTGATTCAGAAATATTCATTGCTCCAAATCCTGTTTTTAATGATTTTCAAATTCAGAACCTTAAAAAACAAACATCCTATAAGATTTTAAATACTTTAGGCATGATAGTGCAAGCCGGAACAATTTCAAGAGCTGGATCTATACAAGCACAAAATTTAAATTCTGGATTATACGTTTTAGTTCTAAACTCTGGTCAAAATTTTAAGTTTTTAAAGAGATAGGCTCAAAAAAACATCATCTAATAAAAGCGGCTTAAGGCTGCTTTTTTTTTAATGAAAGTCAAAAAAAGAATTTGTATTTCAAGAAAACTAAAATTATTTTTTTTACATTTAGATTTAAATAATTTAAATTTTGAGTCTAAAAAAAGGTAAAATATTAATAGCTGAACCCTCAATTATTGGAGATGTTTCTTTCAATAGATCCATTATTTTACTTGCCGATCACAGTACAGAAGGATCCATTGGTTTTATCCTAAACAAACCTTTAGATTATAATCTTGGAGACCTGATTCCCGAAATTAATTCTACGTTTAAAGTGTATAATGGAGGTCCAGTTCAGCAAGATAATTTATATTTTATACATAAAGTTCCACAGCTAATTCCTGGAAGTATCGAAATTTCTAAGGGCCTTTTTTGGAGTGGGGATTTTAAACATATTTCCGATTTAATTGCTGGACAAAAAATTGATGAAAATGATATTCAATTTTTTCTTGGCTACTCGGGTTGGGATGCCAATCAATTAAATTCCGAGTTAGATTCAAACACATGGATACTTTCGGAAAACACCCATCAAAGTGATATTATTCGTGCAGTAGATACATCTTTTTGGAAAGATAAGATGTTAGCGCTTGGAGGAGAATATAGTATTTGGTCCAACGCGCCAGAGCATCCATCGTACAATTAGCCCAACCTCAATTTTGTATTTAACATTCCTAAAAGTGCTTTTGAAACTTCGGAAGCGTATGTTTTTTTGCGGTATTTTGTTACTGGTACAATGCCCTGAATGATATTAGTAATAAAAATTTCGTCCGCTTTTTGAAGTTCAAATGGAGAAATTGATGATTCATCGAGTTTATATTCTGATGATTTTGAAATAATTTCTATCAATTTTTCTCTAACAATTCCTTTTAAACAGCCATCTGTTAGTGGAGCCGTTTTAATAGTAGTTCCGTTTACCAAAAAGACATTGCTGTTAAGTGCTTCAATCACATTTTTGTTGGTGTTAAGTAGTAAGCAATTATTGTAATTGTTTTCTTTAGCAAAAATACTACCTACAACATTCACCACTTTGTTATTTGTTTTTAATGTTGAAAGCAAATTTGGTGCAATAAAATAGTCTTTAAATAATTCTATTTCATAAGAATGATCATAAATCTTATAAATGTCTGAATCCAATTCAGAAACAGAAATTGTAAATGAAACCGCATTGGTGTCTGGGGTATAATAGCCTTCACTATCTCGAAAAACTGTAAGTTTTGCTCTGTAGGAAACTGCATTGGATGCTAATGAATTTACTAAACTCATAATTTGTTTTTCCAAAAATTCGGGAGTAAAATTCATTGGGATTTCCATACGAAGTATACGCATTGAAGCCATCAAACGAAAATAATGTGATTCCCAAAATAGGGGTTTATTGTTATTGATTTTTAGGGTCTCAAAAACAGCATCACCATAAGCAAAGCCCCTATTTAATGGAGATAGTTTTGCCTTTGAATCTTCAAAAATTGTTCCGTTGATGTTAATCATAAAAAAATCTAGAAAATTTTGAAGCAAATATACGTCAAAATAAGACGAACATTCCTAGCGCGAACCTAAAACTTGTTTTAAACTAGAGATTTGATTTTCCCACAACATTTTGGCTTCATCAACTTCATCGTCATCCGAAAAATCGGTAACAATAAGCGATACATCTTTTGTTATGCCATCCACTTGAATTCGAAGCTCAAAATAACAGCTGTCATCATCACTTTCTAGCCATTTAAACTTAATGCGCTCTGAACTCTTTTTGGTTACTAATTTTGCTTGTTCTTCGGAGTCGTCCCAAATAAAAGTAAACAACTCTCCTCTTGAATTAACATTATCTGCAAACCATTCGGATAGCCCCGAGGGTGTAGAAATATAATTGTATAATAATTGTGGTGAAGCTTGTATGGGGAATTCTATTTCGAATTTTACTTTGGTACTCATGGTTGTTGTAAATTAGTTTTCCAATATATACATTAATTTGATACTTTTAAAAGAAAAAAAATATTTTTTACAAAGCATTTTATTTGAAAGGCAATCTTTTTGTTTCTATATTTGCAGCCACAATTTATGGCGTGGTAGCTCAGTTGGTTAGAGCGTCGGATTCATAACCCGGAGGTCGGGAGTTCAAATCTCCCCCACGCTACTTTAAACCCTTGATTTTCAAGGGTTTTTTTTTGTTAACGCTTTTTAATTTGTTAAAAAATGTTAACTTTGTGGCATCATTATTGTTTTATACAATTGATATTAACCCTAAATCTAAAATCATATGCTACGAAATTTACTTTCATTTCTGTTTATTTTTCTATTTACTACTATTTATGCACAAGTTGGTGTAGGTACAGCCACGCCAGATGCTTCTGCACAATTGGATGTGGTCGCCACAGACAAAGGAATATTGATTCCTCGTCTTGATATTGTAGACCTTAATACTGCTGCGCCAGTAGCAGCAGCTGATATAGACGTTAGTTTATTGGCTTATAATACCAACGCCACTTCTGGCAAAGGTTTTTACTATTGGGACGGTACCAAATGGGCAGCTCTTGAAGCCGACAGTGGCCTTTTCTCTGGAACAGGTGCACCAACAACCACCAACCCTGCAGGAGCCCTAGCTGGTAATATATATGTAGACACCGCTACAGGCGATGTGTATACTTTAGGAGCTAATGGCACTTGGATCAACCAAAGCGACGAAACCTTAACTACATTAGCATTAGAAACTAATGATAACGGTACACCAACAGATACATCTGATGATTTTGATGAATTGGTGTATACCGATGAGGATGGAACAGAAACAAAGATTAAAGTTTCCGACCTAGAAACACTAACCACATTAGCAATTGCAACTAATGATAATGGTACACCAACAGATACAACAGATGATTTTAAAGAGTTGGTATATACCGATGAAGATGGAAAAGAAACTAAAATTCCACTTTCTGACTTTGAAACACTAACCACATTAGCAATTGCAACTAATGACAACGGTACACCAACAGATACAACAGATGATTTTAAAGAGTTGGTATATACTGATGAAGACGGTACAGAAACAAAGATTAAAGTGTCAGACTTAGAAACCCTAACTACATTAGCATTAGAAACTAATGACAACGGTACACCAACAGATACAACTGATGATTTCGATGAGTTGGTTTATACTGATGAAGACGGAACAGAAAC
>CBFHNG010000017.1:0-36354 GCA_965657165.1 Flavobacteriaceae bacterium | reverse complement strand
AAACGAGCAAATATATGATTTACGAAGTGATTTGCCAATAGATTTTTTATTTTAATAAAAAAAGCACCACAAAATTGTGATGCTTTCTATTTTTTGCCATTTAATAATTTTTAAAGGCTTACAAATTTAGAAGTCCATTGGTCTTTTTAACACCCTCAGCGCTTTGTTGAAGATGCTCTTTTTCAGCGGTGCTCAATTCTATTTCTACAATTTTTTCAATACCATTAGCACCAAGAACAACTGGCACACCAATACACAAATCGCTCAAGCCATATTCTCCATTGAGTAAAGTTGAGCATGGATATATTTTTTTCTGATCACAAGCAATGGCCTGTACTAATCCACTTACTGCAGCACCTGGCGCATACCAAGCCGAAGTTCCCAAAAGTTTGGTCAGTGTAGCCCCTCCTACTTTGGTGTCTTCTTTTACTTGTTCTAATCGTTCTTGAGATATAAATTCAGAGACTTTAATACTATTTCTTGTAGCATGTGAAATTAGTGGTACCATACCAACATCGCTATGTCCTCCAATTACCATTCCATCGACATCACTTATGGGTGCTTCTAGTGCTTCTGCTAATCTATATTTGAATCGAGCAGAATCTAAAGCCCCTCCCATTCCAATAATTTTGTGCTTCGGCAATCCAGTAACTTGATGTGCCAAATAGGTCATCGTATCCATTGGGTTACTAACTACAATAAGTACCGTTTCTGGGGAGTGTTTGACGAGATTTTCAGAAACTGTTTTTACAATTCCTGCGTTTATTCCAATCAATTCTTCTCTTGTCATTCCTGGTTTTCTTGGAATTCCAGATGTGATAACACAAATATGGCTTCCAGCAGTTTTGGAGTAATCGTTTGTAGAACCTGTTATTTTTGTATCAAATCCATTCAAGGATGCGCATTGCATCAAATCCATTGCTTTTCCTTCGGCGTATCCTTCCTTAATGTCTAGTAATACAACTTCGGAAGCAAAGTTTTTAATGGCAATATATTCGGCGCAACTTGCTCCTACGGCACCTGCACCTACAACAGTTATTTTCATTGTTTATGTATTTAAAATTTAAAAATGTTTTAATAATCTCTTAGAACCCAATATTTATTCCTAGTGATGCACTGTTATACGCTGCAAAGGTATAGTCTACATTGATACCAAAAAAACCTAGTTTTAAATTTGCACCAAGTGTAGTACGTATCCCTGATATTTTATTTTTTATTGAGATTGGGTTTACAATTTCATCAGAGCTTACACTGCCATCTACAATTTTGTATGTTCCTAATAATTTGGTTTTTGTAGATCCACTTACATACCCTAAAGCCCCATAAAAATTGATGATTTTGAGTTTTGTACCAACAACCATTTGATAAAGCATTGAATTTACATCAAGTGTCATTTGTTGATTGTCGCCCTGTACGACATTTGTAGCGGTAAAGTCATATTCACTTTTCAAACTTGAATATGCAATAACTCCAGAAACTGCAATTGGCAATACTTTTTTGGCGGGAAGCCACGATAAAAGATCTTGTTGAATTCCAACACCAAAAGCATTTAGACTAGCATCACTAAAATTTAGCTTGGGTATAAATCGTGCCTTTATTTGAGTCCCTTTTAGAGGCGAAAAACTTGCCTGTAAAAAAGCCGAAGGAACAAAATTTGCTTCCGAAGATCCAATCCCTCCTGGAAGTGAAACTTCTATTTCTTGGTTTCCAAAAACTGGGTCATCATAAGTCAAAACCACGGTCTGACTCTCTGAATTTCCAAAAACTGTTGACACATTTTTGCTTGAACTATTATCATCAAACCTAATGTTTTCATAATCTGAAGCAACCATTTCAAAGGATGTTCTATTGTCATTTACAAAACTTGCATTTCCAACAATGGAAATTTCAAAGCCAAATCTTCGGGGAGATTTGGCATTGTTGAACCATCCATTCGAAATGGCATAGACCAAACCCTCTGAAGCGGGTGCAATATAGCTCTCTGCAAAGCGTTGAGTGTCAGCAACTCCTGCTGCTAATAATTCATTTATACTTTGTTGTGCCGTAGCCTTTGAACCTATAACACATAAGACAGTTATTATAAACTTGTGAATTTTCATACTATTTGATTTAATAGTAAAACGTGAATTATGCATCAATATTGGCATAGATTGCATTTTTTTCGATAAACTCACGTCGAGGTGGCACATCGTCTCCCATTAGCATAGAAAAAATTCTATCGGCTTCTGTTCCATTGTCTATTTGCACTTGACGTAGGGTTCTAAAATCAGGATTCATAGTGGTATCCCACAATTGACTTGCATTCATTTCTCCCAACCCTTTGTATCGCTGTACGCTCACACTTCCTCCAAATTGTTCAGCAATTGTATCACGTTCTTGATCGTTCCAAGCGTATTGTTTTTTCTGCCCTTTTTTGACTAAATAAAGAGGTGGAGTAGCAATATATACATGACCGCTTTCAATCAATTCTTTCATATATCTAAAGAAGAATGTTAGAATTAGAGTTGCAATATGGCTACCATCAATATCGGCATCACACATGATGACAATTTTATGATAACGCAATTTCGAAAGATTTAAAGCTTTGCTATCATCTTCTGTACCAATGGTGACACCAAGTGCTGTGAAAATATTTTTTATTTCTTCGTTTTCAAAAACCTTGTGTTGCATGGCTTTTTCTACGTTTAGAATTTTCCCACGAAGTGGCAAAATGGCCTGAAAAGCACGATCTCTTCCTTGCTTTGCTGTTCCCCCTGCAGAGTCTCCCTCAACAAGAAAAACTTCGCATTTTGCAGGATCTTGCTCCGAGCAATCACTAAGTTTACCAGGAAGGCCACCAATACTCATTACGGTTTTGCGCTGAACCATTTCGCGTGCTTTTTGTGCAGCATGACGCGCTTGAGCAGCAAGAATAACTTTTTGAACAATAGTTTTAGCATCTTCTGGATGTTCTTCCAAATAATCGGTGAGCATTTCAGAGACAGCTTGACTTACTGAAGAGGAAACTTCTCTGTTTCCTAGCTTTGTTTTTGTTTGTCCTTCAAATTGTGGTTCGGCAACTTTTACGGAAATTATTGCTGTAAGACCCTCTCTAAAATCATCTCCAGCAATATCAAATTTCAATTTATCCAACATGCCCGATTCGTCTGCATATTTTTTGAGAGTATGTGTCAAACCACGTCTAAATCCTGTTAAATGAGTTCCGCCTTCATGTGTATTAATATTATTGACATAAGAATGTAAATTCTCAGCATAGGACGTATTATATATCATAGCGACCTCTACCGGAATACCATTTTTCTCGCCTTCAAAAGCGATGACAGATTTCATTATTGGTTCTCTAGTTTCGTCTAAATATTTAATAAATTCAGGTAATCCTTCTTCAGAATAAAATGTTTCAGAAATAAATTCTCCTTTGTCATCTTTTTCTCTTTTATCTATAATGATGACTGTAATCCCTTTATTCAAAAATGCCAACTCCCGCATACGACTCGATAATGTTTCGTAGTTGTATTCCAGCGTTTGAGTGAAAATTTGAGGATCTGGTTTAAACGTTACAATAGTACCACGTTTATCTGTTGATCCAGTAGATTTTACGGGATACATTGCTTTTCCACGCTCATATTCTTGCTCCCAAATTTTACCTTCTCTATGAACTGTTGCTTTTAAGTTTGAAGACAATGCATTCACACAACTCACTCCAACACCATGCAAACCACCAGAAACTTTGTAGGAATCTTTATCAAATTTTCCACCAGCACCAATTTTAGTCATAACCACTTCTAACGCAGAAACGCCTTCTTTTTTATGTAATCCAACAGGGATTCCACGACCATTATCTTCTGTGGTAATAGAATTATCCTCATTAATAGTTACTGTAATTTTATCACAATGTCCTGCAAGGGCCTCATCAATGGAGTTATCAATGACTTCATATACAAGGTGATGCAAGCCACGAACTCCGACATCTCCAATATACATGGATGGACGCATACGAACGTGCTCCATTCCTTCCAAGGCTTGAATACTGTCTGCAGAATATTGATTTTTGTTTATATCTTCACTCATTTTTATGGTTTTTGTCTGTTAGTCGCATACAATTAATGTGCGTCTAACAAATATAAATATTAGAGCAACGATTTTAAAGTGTATTTAAGGGAATTTAGCTTAAATTATTAACAATTCTTTAGATTTGAAAAAGCAGCTTAAAAGCCATGAAAAAGCCCTTAAATTCAATTTTTGATTTTTAAACAAAATACTTAAACTCAAAAAATAAAAATAAAGGCTTAGACTCTCTTATTTTGAGTCTATTTTTTTAGCTATATGCTTTATCATGAACCTTGGCAACGGCTCTTCCGCTTGGATCATTTAAATTCTTAAACGCTTCATCCCACTCCAATGCTATTTTAGTACTGCATGCTACGCTTGGTTCTTGTGGCACACAAAGTGCTGCTGCTTCGCTTGGAAAATGTGATTCAAAAATTGTTCTGTAATAAAACTCTTCTTTATTAAGTGGAGTTTGAACTGGAAATCTAAAATGTGCATTTTTCATTTGTTCATCAGAAACTTCTTTTTCAACAATTTCTTTTAAGGTATCGATCCAACTGTAGCCAACACCATCACTGAACTGCTCTTTTTGCCTCCAAGCAACACTTTCTGGCAACATGTCTTCAAAAGCCTTTCTTACCACCCATTTCTCCATACGTTCTCCATTTATCATTTTATCTTGGGGGTTAATTCGCATAGCGACATCCATAAATTCTTTGTCCAAAAATGGAACTCGCCCTTCTATTCCCCATGCTGCCAAACTTTTGTTGGCACGCAGACAATCATACATGTGAAGCTTGTCTAACTTCCGGACTGTTTCTTGATGAAATTCTTTCGCATTTGGTGCTTTATGAAAATACAAATAGCCTCCAAAAAGCTCATCAGCACCTTCTCCAGAAAGCACCATTTTTATACCCATAGACTTTATCACTCTTGCCATTAGGTACATTGGCGTACTTGCACGAATAGTAGTCGTATCATAGGTTTCGAGGTTGTATATTACATCTTTAATGGCATCTAATCCTTCTTGAATTGTAAATTTAATTTCGTGGTGCACCGTCCCAATATGATCGGCTACTTTTTGTGCTGCAGCCAAATCTGGAGAGCCTTCTAATCCAACAGAAAATGAATGCAATTGTGGCCACCAAGCATCTGCAGTATCTCCAGATTCTACTCTTTTTTGGGCATATTTTTTTGCAATGGCAGAGGTAACTGAAGAATCCAAACCACCTGATAATAAGACACCGTATGGTACATCACTCATGAGCTGTCTATGAACAGCAGCCTCCAATGCTTCCTTAATTTCTTGAATACTCGTTTCGTTGTCTTTTACAGCCTCATATTCTTTCCAATCTCTTTTGTACCACTGTACAAATTCACCGTCTTTACTGTGGAGATAATGGCCAGGTGGAAATAACTCAATCTTTGTACATACAGCCTCTAAAGCTTTTAGTTCAGAAGCAACATAAAATGTTCCATTTTGATCCCACCCAATATACAATGGAATTATTCCCATATGGTCACGCGCAATGAAATAGGCGTCTTCTTCAACATCATAAATAGCAAATCCAAAAATACCATTTAGATCATCTACAAAATCAACTCCTTTTTCTTTGTAGAGTGCAAGAATGATTTCACAATCACTCTGTGTTTGAAAATCATAAGTTGATTCAAATTGTTTTCTTAGCGCTCTATGATTATAAATTTCACCATTAGCTGCTAAAACTAATTGTTGATCAGGGCTAAACAAAGGTTGTTTCCCTGAAGCAGGATCAACAATAGCGAGGCGCTCGTGTGCCATTATCGCTTTATCATTATCAAAAATTCCACTCCAATCTGGACCACGATGTCTAATTTTTTTAGACATTTCTAGTATTTGAGGTCTTAAATCCTCACTTTTTTGTTTCAAATCGAACGCACAAACAATGCCACACATGATATCTTGTTTAAAAATTATATGCAAATATGATTTTAAAGTTTCATATTGTAAACATAAAATGATATATTAATTATATATTGAAACAAATATTTATAAAAAAATTAATAAATCGGAACTAAATCAACATAAAAATAGAGTTTATGTTTTAATATGTAAGAAAATAGAAGAAAAGACTTAAGGAATGTTTAAATACTTGTGCGTTTGAAGAGAAATCTTCCATTTTGGATTATTCATAACGTATTTTACAATAAAAGGAGTTATTTTTTCTCGAACACTCCATTCGGGCTGTAGGTATAAAATACAATCTTGCGATACTTTTGCGGCTTGTTCTTCTGCAAATTTAAAATCGTCTTTGTTATAAACAATGACTTTTAGTTCATTTGCCTTGGAATACACTTTGTCTTTTGGAAGCATTCGCTTTTTTGGCGAAAGACATATCCAATCCCAATGCCCCGATAACGGATAAGCACCAGAAGTTTCAATATGTGTTTTGAGATTATTTTGTTTTAATAAATCGGTTAGTGGATTCATATCCCACATCAATGGCTCACCGCCAGTTACTACAATGGTATCGCTAAATTCTGCAGCTTGAGTCGCTATAGATTCAATTGAAGTTGGCGGATGAGTTTCGGCATTCCAACTTTCTTTTACATCACACCAATGGCAGCCCACATCGCATCCACCTATACGAATAAAATAGGACGCTGTCCCTTTGTGATAGCCCTCGCCTTGAATCGTATAAAAAGCTTCCATAAGAGGAAGCATTTCACCGTCATCAACTCGCTTTTGTATTTCGGATTTTAACATAGAATGCAAAAATAGTTTACAGATTTTTGTTAAAGTAAGAAAACTTCATTTATTTTTACCAAAACCTACTTTGTTATGACTTCAAAAAACGATTTTTTTAAACACATTATTAATGGGTATACTTTTAAGGGTAAGTCTATTACTCTAGGAGCTGCAACGCTTAACTCTAAAACTCTAACAAATTGCTTTGTCAAAGTTCCCCTAAAAACCATGAATAGACATGGTCTAATTGCAGGAGCAACAGGAACTGGAAAAACAAAAACTTTGCAGGTATTAGCCGAGAATTTGAGCGAAAAAGGTGTGCCTGTTTTATTGATGGATATTAAAGGAGATTTGAGTGGCTTGGCAAAACCAAGCCCAGGACATCCAAAAATTGATGAACGCCAAAATGCCATTGGACTTCCTTTCAATCCAAAATCTTTTCCAGTTGAAATTTTGTCATTATCTGAACAAAATGGGGTACGACTACGAGCAACTGTAAGTGAATTTGGACCTATTTTAATTTCAAGAATTTTGAATCTTACAGACACACAAGCTGGAATTGTAGCTGTCATTTTTAAGTACTGTGATGACCAGTACATGCCCTTGTTAGATTTAAAAGATTTTAAAAGTGTTTTAAATTTTGCAACCAACGAAGGAAAAGATCAATTTCAAAAAGAATATGGTAGAATTTCAAAAGCATCAACAGCTGCGATTTTAAGAAAAATCATTGAACTTGAACAACAAGGCGCAGACCTGTTTTTTGGAGAAAAAAGTTTTGATGTTAATGACCTCATAAGAACTAATAAAAAAGAGGAAGGCTATATCAATATTATTCGATTGGATGATATTCAAGATCGTCCAAAATTGTTTTCCACATTTATGCTTAGTCTATTGGCAGAATTATATGAAACTTTACCCGAAGAAGGCGATTTGAGTCAACCAAAACTTGTCCTTTTTATTGATGAAGCACACTTGATTTTTAGTGAAGCTTCAAAGGTATTATTACACCAAATTGAACATACCATCAAACTTATAAGAAGTAAAGGTGTTGGCATTTATTTTGTGACTCAAAATCCTACAGATATTCCAAATAATGTGTTGGGTCAATTGGGTTTAAAAATACAACATTCTCTAAGAGCATTTACAGCCAAGGACCGAAAAGCCATCAAACTTACAGCACAAAACTACCCAGAAACTACATTTTTTGATATTGAAAAAACACTAACTTCTATGGGAATTGGAGAAGCACTTGTGACTGTATTGGATGAAAAAGGACGTCCTACTCCATTGGCATCTACCCTATTGCAAGCGCCAAAAAGTCGGATGGATATTCTTTCAAGTGCGGAATTGTCTACCCTTAACGAAAGTTCTCAATTGAGAATGAAATACAATGAATTTATTGACAGAAATAGTGCTTATGAAATCTTAACAGAAAAAATTAAAAGAATTAATAAAACTCAAACAGAAGCACCTCAAAGAAAATCATCAAAATCGAGATCACAGCGACAAAACCCTATTGTTAAAGTACTTACAAGTGCAACATTTATAAGAGCTGTATTTGGAATTCTTAAAAAAGTCGTTTAGTATTGTACTCAATTTAAATTAGCCATGAAAAATTTACTGATTCCTTTTTTTGCAGTCACATTTTTTTTGACCGCTTGTAACTCTTCTCCAGATCCTTTTTTAATTACGAAACGCTCTGTTGGGAGACTTAATGATTCAACAAAAGTTAAGGACTTGAAACGTGTTTTTGAAACTGATTCTTTAAGCCAATTTATTGATGGCGATGAATTTACTGGAAACACCAACATCATCAAGGTTTTTGAAAAAGGAACGCAAAAGTTATTATTGGAACTCAGTCCAAAAGAAGCTCTAGATTCGTTGTCTACAATTCAAAATGTTCGAATCATTGACAATCGTTATAAAACAAAAAAAAGTCTTGATAAACTTTGTGATTTTAGCTGTTTATCCGCAAATTACACTATTTCAAGTGTTCAGAACACACTTAGAAATTTAATTGTTTCTGTGGATGAAATTAATGCTTACTTTACCATTGATAAAAATGAATTACCAGAAAATTTACGCTACGATATGAATAAAAAAATTGAGGTTATTTCTATTCCTCCAACTGCAAAAATTAAAGATTTTTTCATTCAATGGTATTAAATCCAAATTTTAAATCTTTCTTTTAAAAAAATAGATTAACCAAATGAATGCATTCATCCCGAAATTTGTAGGTCAGTGTTTAAATTTTTTAAGTTTTTTCAACACCTCTTTGGCCTCAAAATGGGCGCTTAATTTATTTTCTGCACCACTAAAAGGACGTTTAAAAACACCTCATCCAACTCTAGAAAAAGCAAAAAAAGAGGTGTTTTATTATAACAACATTCCAATTCAAACTTACCATTGGCAGGGAAAAAAAGAAACGGTATTATTGGTACACGGTTGGGAAAGCAACTCTGGGAGATGGAAGAACATTATTCAAAGACTACAGCAAGAAAACTATAATATTGTTGCACTAGATGCGCCTGCTCATGGTGCTTCTGGCAGCTCAAGTTTCAATGCTATTTTGTATTCGAAATTTATAACAGTTGTTTCGAAAAATTTTAAACCCAAATTCTGTATTGGTCATTCAGTTGGAGGCATGGCGATTTCATTTTCTATGAAAAATAACAACTATACTTTTGCTGAAAAAGTAGTATTTCTGGGTGTCCCATCTGGGTTTCCTGGAATATTAAATAATTATATAAAACTAATGGGCTACAACACTAAAATTGCTGAGGGACTAGAACTTTGTATTCAGAAAAAATTTAACCACCCTTCCTCATATTTTAATACCTCCCGTTTTACAAAATATATTGATTCGAAGGGATTAATTATTCACGATGAAAATGATCCAGTGATTCCATTTTCAGACGCGATTGAAATACAATCTAAATTCAAAAATAGCACGTTAGTTTCCACAAAAGGTCTTGGCCATGGCCTAAAAGGAAAACAAGTTATTGAAACTATAATTGACTTTTTAAAGGACTAAAGTTTCGTACCTTTACGCTATGGAAGTAAGCTTAAAAAGATTGAATAAATATCTCAGCGAAGCTGGGTATTGCTCTCGAAGAGTTGCCGATAAGCTTATAGAAGATGGTCGTGTTACCATAAACGGAAATATCCCTGAAATGGGAACAAAAGTTGCTCCAAATGATGTTGTTAGAGTTGATGGAGAACAAATCCATAACAACAAAGACAAACGCACCTACATTGCATTCAACAAACCAGTAGGAATTGTTTGTACTACCGATACTCGAGTTGAAAAAAATAATATTATTGATTACATAAACTACCCAACTCGTATTTTCCCTATTGGAAGACTTGACAAAGATAGTGAAGGATTAATCTTATTGACTGATGATGGCGACATTGTCAATAAAATTTTACGGGCAAGTAATAACCATGAAAAAGAATATATTGTTTCAGTAAACAAACCCATTTCCCAAACATTTGTTGAGCGCATGTCTAATGGAGTACCTATTCTAAATACAACAACAAAACAATGTAAGGTTAAGAAAATAAGTCAAAAAACCTTTAAAATTATTCTAACTCAAGGACTCAATCGACAAATCCGAAGAATGTGTGAATATCTCGGGTACGAAGTAAAATCGCTTCAACGAACACGAATTATGAACATTCATTTGAAAAGCACTTTAGGGACTTATAGAGAACTGTCTCAAGAGGAATTAACAACACTGAATTCCTTACTAAAAGATTCTAAAAAAACATGGTAAATTCTTCAAACTTAAATCCGTTTCATCTTGCTATTCCAGTCTGGAATTTGGAAGAATGCAGAATATTTTATGCAGATATTTTGGAATGCCCACAAGGACGAAGCAGTACACATTGGGCAGACTTTGATTTATTTGGACACCAATTAGTCATCCATTATAAGCCAAAAAACAAACATCAAAACCATTGTAACGAAGTGGACGGAAAGCAAATTCCTGTTCCACACTTTGGTGTGGTTTTGCCCTGGCAGACATTTCATGAATTTGCTGAAAAATTAAAACAAAAAAGTATACAGTTTATCATTGAACCCTACATTCGCTTTGAAGGAGAAGTGGGCGAACAAGCGACTTTATTTTTCCTAGATCCATCTGGAAATGCATTGGAATTCAAGGCCTTTAAAAATCCGAATCAGCTTTTTGCAAAGTAATATATTAGTGGGCCTCTGCTCTTTGTCGTGCAAGTAGAGTGTTTTTCAAAAGCATTGCAATGGTCATTGGGCCCACACCTCCAGGAACAGGCGTAATATAACTAGCTTTTTCTGCAACACTATCAAAATGTACATCTCCAACAATTCTATAACCTCGCTTTTTTGAATCATCTGGAACTCTTGTAATTCCAACATCTATTACAACAGCATCTTTTTTAACCATATCTGCAGTTAAAAATTCTGGAATTCCTAAGGCTGCAACAATAATATCAGCTTCTTTTGTTAGTGCCGCTAAATTTGAAGTTCGGCTATGAGCTACTGTAACTGTTGCGTTTCCAGCAGGACGTTTTTGGCTCATCAATATACTCATTGGTCGACCCACAATATGACTCCTTCCAATAACCACTACATGTTTTCCTGATGTTTGTATTTCATAGCGTTCCAAGAGTTCCATTATTCCATATGGTGTTGCAGAAACGAATGTAGGCAAATCGAGTGTTAGTCTTCCGACATTCATAGGGTGAAAACCATCGACGTCCTTGTCTGGATGAACAGCCATAAGAATTTTTTGTTCGTCAATATGTTTAGGTAAAGGCAATTGGACAATGAAACCATCAATTTCTGGATTATTGTTGAGAGATTTAATTTGATGTAGCAATTCATGTTCTGATGTATCTTCTGGTAAATCAATCAATGTTGATTCAAACCCAACAAGCTCGCAAGCTTTTACTTTTGCACCTACATAAGTCATACTAGCACCATTTGTTCCCACAAGTACGGCCGCCAAATGAGGCACTTTGATACTGTTTTTTTTCATTTCAGAGACTGTTTTAGCGATCTCTTCTTTGATTTGAGCACTGGTTTGTTTTCCGTCAAGTAATATCATAATCCAATTTGTGTCGCCCTATCTTGGCATGTTTTTCATCATCTGCATCATTGTTCTCCCCTTGCTACCTTGCATCATTTTCATCATTTTACTCATTTGATTGAATTGCTTCATCAATTTATTAACTTCTTGAATAGAAGTTCCTGAGCCTGCGCCAATACGCTTTTTACGACTTGCATTGATTAAAGATGGGTTCGAACGCTCTTTTGGGGTCATTGAATGAATGATGGCTTCTATGTGCTTAAAAGCATCATCATCAATATCCATGTCCTTTGTTATTTTTCCCATTCCTGGAATCATCCCAACAAGGTCTTTCATATTTCCCATTTTCTTAATCTGTTGTATTTGAGAAAGAAAATCATCAAAACCAAATTGATTTTTTGCAATTTTTTTCTGAATCTTTCGAGCTTCTTGCTCATCAAATTGTTCCTGAGCACGTTCTACAAGAGATACCACATCACCCATACCCAAAATTCGATCGGCCATACGTGCTGGGTAGAAAATGTCTATGGCTTCCATTTTTTCTCCTGTACCAATAAATTTGATTGGTTTATTAACCACAGATTTAATTGAAATCGCTGCACCACCCCGAGTGTCACCATCTAGTTTTGTAAGAATGACGCCGTCAAAATTTAAAATATCATTAAAAGCTTTGGCCGTATTAACTGCATCTTGACCTGTCATGGAATCGACTACAAATAACGTTTCTTGCGGTGTAATTGCCTTATGAATATTAGCAATTTCTGTCATCATTTCCTCATCAACAGCCAATCGCCCGGCCGTATCAATAATTACTACATTACAGCCTTTGGATTTTGCTTCTGCAATACCAGCAATGGCGATCGCCACTGGATCGTTATTCCCAGGATCACTGTATACCTCAGCACCAATCTGTTCTCCAACAATATGCAATTGATCTATGGCCGCGGGACGATATACATCACAAGCAACAAGCATTGGAGTTTTAGATTTTTTAGTTTTTAGAAATTTTGCGAGTTTTCCAGAAAACGTAGTTTTACCAGAACCTTGCAGTCCAGACATTAAAATAACCGATGGGTTTCCTGACAGATTAATTCCCTCTGCATCGCCTCCCATGAGTTCAGTAAGTTCATCTTTTACGATTTTGACCATCAACTGACCGGGTTGTAAAGTGGTCAAAACATTTTGACCAAGTGCTTTAGCTTTTACAGTGTTTGTAAATTCTTTGGCAATTTTATAGTTGACATCAGCATCTAAGAGCGCTCGTCGAACTTCCTTGAGTGTTTCAGCAACATTGATTTCGGTGATGCTTCCGTGTCCTTTGAGGACGTGTAGTGCTTTATCTAATTTTTCGCTTAAACTATTGAACATTAGGTATGAAAATTTAAGTCACAAAAATAGCGAATTATTTTATTTTATTCGAGTTAATAAGACGTTAAACCTTGCAATTAATTAAGGTGTAGAACTTGAAACTTGCAAAAGTTTTCCATTGTAGAATTGCTGCCCTTTTTCAGAAAATTCAAAAATATATGTTGCCATTTCAAGTGGAGTTGTAGGAGCTTTATACCCTGGGAAAGCCTCTGCTAACATCTCTGTTTGAACGGCTCCTAAAGCTAATACATTAAAAGATGGTCCTGTTTCTTTGTATTCTTCGGCCAACAATTCTGTGAGAGTAATAACAGCGCCTTTACTGGAACTATATGCAGAGAGTCCAGCAAATTTCATTGAGCCCTGAACACCACCCATAGAACTTATGGTTACCACATGCCCCTTTGGTTGCATAAAAGGAGTTATACGTCTGGTAAGCTCTGCAACACCAAAAACGTTAGTGGCATACACCTCTTTAAATTCTTCCATTGTAGTTTCCGAAAAAGGTTTGTTGACAATTGCACCCGCATTATTAATTAGGATATCGACATGGGTCCATTCTTTTTGTATAAAATCCTCAACACGGCTATAGTCCTCAGGTTGATTTAAATCAAAAGATAATGCGGTGATATTTTCATAATTTAAATTTGAAACAGGTTTTGCATTTCGTGATAATGCTAAAACAGCATAACCTGCTTTATGAAAAAGATGAATGAGCTCAAAACCAATTCCGCGACTAGTTCCTGTAATGATGACTGTTTTTGTGGGTTTCATAATAGAAAATTATTGAACGCTACGAAGATACTAAAGTCAAATTAAACAGAAAATTTAAAAATTTGAGCGAAACGAATTTTTGAACTAAAAAATAAAAGTATCAAAAGTACAATCATAAACACTTCAAACCAGAGTAGATAATATGGCCATTCGCCAATGACTAAAGGGTTTTCTACCTGTGGAGGTTCGGCCAAATACATATAATTTCCACCGACATAAAAGTTAAAAGGCATAATGATGGCCAATAAAATATTAAGAGCAATAAATGTCCTAATCATAGATTTTTTGGTGAGTTCCATCCCGTAATTTTGAAGTAAATAAATGGGCATTACCAAAATTATAGAGTGACGGACATAATATTCTAAATATGCAAATTGACTGCCATCATAACTATTCATTTGTGGGGTAAGCATAGACATAATCCCTCCAATAATACCTGTGTAATACACAAAATCAAAAAGTGCTTGTTTGCGCTTTAAAAAAGGAAGTATAGCACAAATAAGTCCAGAAATACCACAAAGGTGAAGTGGCAAATCAGTCGCTGTATTCCAATCGCCCATGAGGTATGACCTTAACGGACTGTAAATGGATGAAAACACCAAAATAAGTCCCATTGCATACAAAATATAAGTATTTTGTTTTTTGTTTAAAAAACGACCTAATGCAAGTACTGACACCATGGAAATCAATGCAATAAGATTATTACGCACCCATTCCTCTGTCATAAATTCAATAATGTAATTGGGATATTTTATATTTAAAGCACTAATCAATTGAAGTTCATTTTGGTTAAATTTTGTGTTGCTAATTAAGTTATCAATAAAAGCCTATAGTCCAAAGATATTATTATTTTTGTAATTCGAAAATGGGGTCATTAACTCAGTTGGTTCAGAGTGTTACCTTGACAGGGTAGAAGTCACTGGTTCGAATCCAGTATGACCCACAACAATCTGCAACTCGTTGGTTGCAGATTTTTTTTTATAGTACGTGCAATAGATGTTCCAAAGCCATACCTCTAGACCCCTTCACAAGAATCAGAGTGTTTTTTATTGGTGTATCTTTAATATGCTTTTTTACAGCCGCTACATTTTTAAAAAAAATTGCAAAAGGAAATTCTTTTTGATGATTAAAAAAATGTGAACCCACAAAATAAGCTTTTGTAAAATCAAAGTCTTTTACCATTGAAATTATAGCTTGATGTTCATGAAAGCTCTGAGGTCCTAACTCAAACATGTCTCCTAAAAACACTACTTTTTCTTCACCATTCATGGCTTTAAAATTCTGTAGCGCCGCTTCAACACTCGTTGGATTGGCATTATATGCATCCATTATGATGGTGTTAGAATTTTGTTTAATGACTTGTGATCTATTATTTTTAGGAACATAAGATTCAATTCCTTTTTTTATCACATCTAGTTCTAGTTTGAAATATAAACCTATAGAAATTGCTGCTGCAATATTTGTAAAATTATATTGCCCAAGTAATTGAGTTTGTATATAAACATTATCTACTTTGACATTTACAAAAGGGCTATCATTTTCAAGTTTGATGGTAAAATCAGAAGTGTTCCCAGATGAAAAAGTTATTATGTTATGATAATCACCTATTTGTTTAACTTGTTTTTTGTCATCAATATTTACAAAAATAGCGCCTTTGTTACGCTTCAAATAATCGTATAATTCGCTTTTTGCTTTTACCACTCCTTCTTCACTTCCAAAACCTTCCAAATGTGCTTTCCCAAAATTGGTGATATAGCCATAGTTTGGAGCAGTAATTTCGCAAAGTTGTGCAATTTCACCAGCGTGATTTGCCCCCATTTCTACAATTCCAATTTCAGTAGTTTTATCCATTTGAAGCAAGGTCAAAGGTACACCTATATGATTGTTATAATTCCCTTGAGTGGCATGTGTGTTATACTGCTGAATTAGTACAGCGTTTATAAGTTCTTTGGTTGTTGTTTTTCCATTACTTCCTGTGAGTCCAACCACTGTAATATCTAAGTACTTTCTATGAAAATTAGCTAATTCTTGAAGTGTTTGAAGAACATTATCAACCAAAATAAAACGTTCATTCATTGGGGTTTGAACCTCATCAATTATACAATAACTTGCGCCAGAATCTAAAGCTTGTTGAGCAAAATTGTTTGCATTGAAATTCTCACCTTTAAGTGCAAAAAAAAGAGTGCTTGGTGTTAGTGAACGGGTATCTGTAGTAACCCCTTTTGAATTTAAAAATAATTGATGTAGATCTTTAATTTTCATCACTTAAAAGTACAAAAAAAGTCCCAACAGAATTGTTTAGGACTTTTTTATAATCATAAGATTTTATATTAATTCTTTTTCTTTTTAGTCTTAGATTTAGAACCTACTCTAGACATGGCGCATCTGAACCCAATAAAGTCTGTCGCCATATCTTCTGGATAAAAACGTCTTTGAGCTGGATCTAACCAGTATTCTCTATCTTTCCATGATCCTCCTTTATATACACGTACTTTGTCATTAATGAGAGAGGTTCTTGAATTTGATTTGTCATATTCTCTATTTAAATTTCCATCTTGATTAGATTCTACTAAATGCTTTGGAGAATCGTACATTTTTCGAGTTGTATCCTCTGAGGACAACTCTTCTCCCTCTTCAAAATCGTCAAAGTATCTTGAAGATTGCTTGTCACCATCTCTAAAATTTCTATTATCGCTAGTATCAAAGTTTGTTCTCAAATAAGTCTCATTTTCATCGACTGGAACTTGAGCTAGCTGTCCTGGTAATGTTTTTGCTACAACTTTTCCGTTTGATAAGGTATCAAACTCAATATCATCAATTCCAACAACTTTTACACTTCCATCCTCAGCAATTGCATTTTTGGTATATACATTACCTCTATAGTATGCAAAATCGCTAAACTCATCATCAACAATTGGTCGATAGACATCGGCAACCCATTCGGCTACATTTCCTGCCATATCATAGATCCCAAAATCATTTGGATCATACGACATTACTTCATTGGTAATGTCGGCACCATCGTCCGACCAGCCAGCAATTCCGCCATAATCTCCTTTGCCTTGCTTAAAGTTGGCCAACTGATCGCCTTTAATTCTTCGCTCACCTGTTCTTGTATACTGCCCATCCCACGGGTATTTCTTTCGCCCACGGTATGTATTGTATTCTCTTAGTTCTGTAAGACCAAGCGCAGCATATTCCCACTCTGCTTCTGTTGGAAGTCTATATTTGATTGGAATAGCTCCCGTTTCACGAGTCGCATAACTTACTACAGAATCGTTGCTTCTTTTGCCTTTTCCTCCAAGATGAACTCCTAAGCTGTCTTTGTAAGTCTCTTTGGGTGCATTTACATAGGTGTCTATATTGAAATTGCTTGTGGCTGTGACTAAATCTCCAGGAATATGAGAGCCTTTTTCAAGATAACCTTCTTTTTGTAGTCCCATTTCTGCAACGCGATCTGAACGCCATTTGGCATATTCGTTAGCCTGTAACCAACTTACTCCTACAACTGGAAAATTGCCATAGGCAGGGTGACGTAGGTAGTTTTCTACTAAAATTTCACTATACCCAAGACGATTTCTCCATACTAATGTATCTGGTAGAGCTCCATTATAAATTGCTGTAAATTTAGGGTCACTTGGTGGATAAACACGCTTTATCCAATCCAAATATTCCAAATACATTACATTAGTAACCTCAGTTTCATCCATATAGAAAGACTGAACATGCTGCTGATTTGGACTATTATTCCAATCGTGCATCACATCATCCTGAACTTTTCCCATAGTAAAAGTCCCTCCTTCTACAAACACCAATCCAGGTGCAGTTTCTTGCTCCTTAAATTTTGTATTGTATTGAAAGCCTCCTTCTTTGTCGTTGATTTTCCAACCAGTACCTCGAGAAGTATTTCCATATTTTGAGGATTTATTACATGATGTTACAGCAACTGAAACAGCAACAATAAAAAACAATCTTGATATTTTAATATTTTTCATATTCAAATTAAATTAAAATAAGGGGTCCTTAAATTTTGGATTTGCAATATAATAATTATGTATTGGTTTGCAATGATTTTTTTTAGTCGTTTTTAAGTATTTTTTTGATTTGACACCCTAGGTTTTATGAGATAACGTCATTTTTAATCGTTTATTATTGTAATTTTGAAAAATGAGCTTAAAAATATATACGATTTAATAACTTCACTCGTTTGGTGTATATGAAAAATATTTCGTGGTGGTTGATGACATTTTTTTGGGTTTTGCTCTGCAATGCTCAAAATCAACAATTTGAAATCAATTGGGAAGGCTCAAAAGTATTTTCATCAGATGCTTCAACCCTAGAATTACCTCATTTTGATGCTAAAAATTATAATTTTTCAGAAGAAAACGGTATCACATTTACAGCACAGTGGAATGCTGGGTTTGAAATTAACTCCAAAAATGTCACCATATTATCCATAGAAAGTGAAATCATTCCTCTTTCTGATTTAAAAAACTTAAAAACATCTTCTATCCCAGAGTCATTTCAGTACAAAGTATACAATACTAAATCTCGTGGAAAAGCTTCAAATACCATAGAGGCAAGTGCTTTATTTAAAGATGATGGCGTTGTTAGAAAAGTGAAACGTTTTGAGATTTCATACAAAAAAAATACATTTCAAAGAGTTATGAGCGCTAACGCTCAACTTCAAAGTTCGGTGCTTAAATCTGGACAATGGTACCGTTTTCGAGTCGATACAACAGGGGTTTTTAAATTAACAAAAAGCTTTTTTAGAGATTTGGGCATAAATACAGGAACCGTTAACCCAAAAAATATTAAAATATTTGGTCATGGAGGGCGATCTCTTCCTTTAGCTAATAACCAAACAATAGCTTTTGACTTAATTGAAAACGCTGTCAAATTTGTTGGAGAAGAAGATAATGTTTTTAATGATGATGATTACTTGCTTCTTTATGCTATCGGTCCAAAATACTACAATGAAGAAAATAATTCTCATATCAATCCATATAGTGATACTGCTTATTATTATGTACAGATCAGTTCTGAAAATGGTCTACGGATGAATCTTGCAAACTCTCCCACAGGAAATGCTGATGTTACATTTTCAACTTTTCATGATTATAAATTTGTTGAAAGCGATGAATATAATATTGGAAAAATGGGTAGACGGTGGTTTGGTCATCGCTTTTATTTTGAAAATGCAAGAACCTTTTCTTTCGAATTTCCAAATCTTGTGACTCAAAATCCATTAAAACTCAAAGTTTATGCAGCAGCAACAGCTGAATCTAGTACTTCTATGGAGGTTAAAGTAAATGGAAATGTTGTAGATAATCTTTCATTCAACGCAATTGACAATGGTTTTCTTGGAACACAAGACATTTTTAATGGAAACATCAACAGCAATTCTGATTTGGTAACCATAGATTTGAATTACAACAATAGTGGGAACCCATCGGCAAAAGCCTATTTAGACTACATTTCAATCGAGGCGGAACGAGAGCTTACTTCACTAGGGCAACAATTTCAGTTCACACATAATACATTGCCAAGCTTAAGTGGTATTGGTGAATTTTCTATTTCAAACGCCTCTAATATTTCAGAAGTTTGGGATGTTACAGACCTCTACAATCCTGTGTTTTACACCAATGAAAATAATGCCACAGAATTTAGTTTTAAAACGACTTTAGGTTCAGAAAAAAAGTTTCAAACTGTAAATTTATCAGATACTTTTACCCCAACTCTGGTTTCAAATAGAATTGTACAAAATCAAGACCTGAAAGGAACAATTTTTTTGAATCAACAAGGGCAATTTGAAGATATTGACTACCTCATTATAACGCCTCGTTTTTTACAAAATCAAGCCGAACAACTTGCAAGAATCAACAGAACTCAAAACAATCTGAACGTAAAAGTTGTGACTTTAGAATCCATTTATTTGGAATTTAGCTCTGGAATGCAAGATATTGCAGGGATTAGAAATTTTGTAAAATACATATATGACAATGCAAGTGACTCAAACAAGCGTTTAAAATATCTTTGCATGTTTGGTGACGCATCTTTTGATTATAAGAATAGGATTTCCAACAACACCAACATAGCCCCGTCATGGTTTTCCATTAACAGTTTTAGCCTAACAAACTCATTCGTTTCCGATGATTTTTTTGGAATGATGGATAATAACGAAGGAGTAATGTCAAATGCTGATAAATTGGATATTGCTGTTGGTAGAATTTTAGCAGATACTCCCCAACGTGCCGAAGAAATGGTGCGCAAAATTGAAGCATACTACAAGGAGGATGCCTATGGAAGTTGGCGCAATAATTTCCTTCTGATTTCAGATGATGTTGATAAACTATCGGATAAATCAATACAAGAAACAACAGATCTAATTGCCGAAGATGTCAAACAATCAAAACCTTTTATTAATGTAAAAAAAATTCATGCCGATGCATTCCAACAAGAATCTTCATCGGCTGGCTCTCGTTATCCACAAGTTAATGACGCAATTTTTGACGCATTGGAGGTAGGCGCAGTTGCTGTCACTTATTTTGGACATGGCGGTGAAGATGGTCTTTCACAAGAACGAATTTTCGATAAAATTAATGCGCAAGAACTCAACAACTTAGACAAGCTTAACTGTTTTGTTACAGTGACCTGTGAATTTACAAAGTTTGATAACCCACTACGCCCAACTGTAGGTGAATATCTTTATTGGAATACAAATGGGGGAGCTATAAGTTTGATTACCACAACGAGACAAATATTTATTAGTGTAGGGATTCAATTTAGTACCACGCTTAGCCAATACCTATTTGACTATGATAACACCCAAAACACAAGTATGGCAGAAGCCTTACGATTAACTAAAAATGACCCCAATGTAACCAATAGTTTTCAGCGTAGACTAGTCTTTTATATTGGTGATCCAGCTTTGAAATTACCACTTGCCAAACCAGACATTATTGTCACTAAAATAAATGATGAAAACGTTACAACATCTAACGTAGAACTTCAAGCACTAAGTGCAGCAAAAATTGAGGGTTATGTTGCTGATGAACAAGGATCAATTTTGAATAATTATTCAGGGACATTAACCGCAACAATATTAGATAAAAATATTCAGCGCAGCACCTTAGGAAATGATGGAACTACAGAAAATGGGCAATTAATTCTTATGGATTTTGAAGCAATGGGGGAAGCTATTTTTAGAGGTCAAGCATCTGTGGAGAATGGAGTTTTTGAAATTAATTTTATTGTCCCAAGAGATATTATTATCCCTGTAGGTAATGGAAAAATAAGTTTATATTCTAAAACTGAAAACCAACTCAGCGACCAACGCGGATATAATTTTGACATCAAAATAGGTGGGGTAAATTTAAATGCTCCAGAAGATAATATTGGCCCCACTATTGAACTTTTTATGAATGACGAAAGTTTTGTTTCTGGTGGAATAACCAATGAAAATCCAACACTTTTAGCCAAATTATACGATGAAAATGGCATTAACACAGCGAGTGGAATTGGACATGATATCGTAGCCATCCTTGATGGCGATGAAACAAATCCTTATATTTTAAACGACTATTATATTGCAGATGTTGATAGCTACCAAAGTGGAAGTCTAAGTTATCCTTTTAGAAATTTAAGCCCAGGTTTGCATACTTTGTCCCTAAAAGCCTGGGATGTATATAATAATGCCTCTACAAAAGAAATTCAATTTGTAGTATTCGATCAAGACCAAAGTTTGGAGCTCACAAATGTGTTGAATTATCCAAATCCATTTATAAATTACACAGAATTTTGGTTCAATCACAATAGTTCGGGGCTTTTAAACGTTTCTATACAAATATTTACCGTTTCTGGAAAATTAGTTAAGACCATTAATACACAAACAAATACAGGAAATGGCGTTAGTTCTATATCAAGAGACATTACTTGGAATGGCACTGACGATTATGGAAATAAAATTGGAAAAGGTGTTTATATTTATAAATTAAAAGTAAAATCAACAACAACAGGATTGGAGTCCGAAAAAATCGAAAAACTTGTAATCCTTTAATAAAAACTTATATTTGTTTTAAATCAAAAATTAATCATGTTAGAATTTTTAAAACCAACCAAAAAATTTATGCAGAATTTTTCTGTATTAACTGCATTAATAATTTCTAATACATTTTTTGGTCAAACTATAGTAATTCCAAATCAAGACTCGAGAGTTATTACAACTGGTGTTCCATTTTTATTGATTGCCTCCGATGCACGTGCTGCAGCGCTTGGCGATATGGGTGTTGCCACTTCTGTTGATGCCTATTCTCAACAATGGAATCCATCAAAATATGCGTTTTCTGAGGCTAAATCTGGTATAGCTGTTAGCTATACACCATACCTTAGTAAATTAGTAAATGATATTTTTTTAGGAAATGTAACCTATTTTAATAGAATAAATGAACGAAGTGCTTTTGCTGCAAGTTTAAAATACTTTTCACTAGGTGAAATTGAATTGCGCGAAGACGAGTTTTCAGAAGCACTTATTGAAAAACCCAACGAACTTACAATTGATGCATCATATTCTCTACGTTTATCGGATCAATTTTCTATGGCAGTAGCGCTTCGTTACTTGCGCTCAGATTTAAAAATTCAAGCATTAGATCCCATTGCCAAAGCTGCGAGCTCTTTTGGAGTCGATATCGCTGGATATTATCAAAGTGAAGAAGTGGCATACGACGAATTTAATGGCCGCTGGCGTGCCGGTTTTGCCATTCAAAACCTAGGGCCTAAACTAAAGTATGACGATGCCGGAAGAGAAAACTTTTTACCAACAAACTTAAGACTCGGTGGGGGATTTGATTTTATTTTTGATTCCTATAATAAAGTCAGTGTAACAGCAGAAGTGACCAAACTGCTAGTACCAACACCACCAGTAATTGGAGAAGAATTTAATTATACAGATGTAAATGGTGATGGAATATACACAGAAGACGAGGACGGCCCTCTTGGAACATCTAACGGTGAAGTGATTATTGAAGGTCAAGACCCTAATGTAAGTTTTGTTAAGGGTATATTCCAATCTTTCGGGGATGCCCCAGGGGGTTTTAGCGAAGAATTAGATGAATTTACATGGGCTTTGAGTGCAGAATATTTGTACCAAGACTCATTTGCTCTAAGGGCTGGATTTTTTAATGAAAATGAATTAAAAGGCGCGCGAAAATTCTTTTCCCTTGGCGCTGGATTTAAATACTCAACTATTGATATTGATTTGTCCTATTTATTCTCGGCAGCTAAAGTACAAAGTCCACTTGAAAACACTTTACGTTTTTCATTGTCCTTCAATTTTGGTGATGGCGAATATGTAGAATATTAAACTTAGCAGAGCTAACCGCTAGTTTTTATTAACCAATTTATCAATTCAAAAATGAAGAAACTTAAGATTGAATGCAACATCAATGTTTTTGAATCTCTTGATGAATTACCTAGAAATATACAAGAATTGATGCAGAATGCTCAAGAGGCAAGGTTAAAAGCCCATGCGCCTTACTCAAATTTTTTAGTTGGAGCGGCCTTAGAACTCAATAATGGTGAAATTATTTCTGGAAACAACCAAGAAAATGCCGCATATCCCTCTGGTCTTTGCGCCGAAAGAACTGCTATTTTTTATGCTCATTCCAAATTCCCAAAAGAGAAAATTTTAAGAATGGCCATTACTGCCGGATCTAAAAACAAAAAAGAGACCACCCCCATACCACCTTGTGGAGGTTGTCGACAAGCACTAGTAGAATATGAACAACTACAAGACAATTCTATTGAACTTTATTTTATGGGAACAGACGGGCGAATTGCTCACTCTAGCTCTGTAGAAAATATCTTGCCATGGATTTTTGATAAAACTGCACTATAATTTGAGTTTTACAAAATATTGGTATTGGCTAAAACACCAACTAAAACGTTTTCGATAAAAATTTAACTCATACTCTTTTTAGGTTATCAATCAAAGTATTACTTTTGCATGTACGATACTAACACCATGTAAAATCATGCAAGAAATTACCAAAGAAACTTACCTAGATTGGTACGAAAATATGTTCTTCTGGCGAAAGTTTGAAGACAAACTCGCCGCCGTCTATATTCAGCAAAAAGTAAGAGGTTTTTTACACCTTTACAATGGTCAGGAAGCCGTTTTGGCTGGCGCACTTCATGCGATGGATCTTTCCAAAGACAAAATGATTACGGCATACCGAAACCATGTACAGCCCATTGGTATGGGTGTTGACCCACGTCGTGTCATGGCAGAATTGTATGGAAAAGCAACGGGGACATCACAAGGATTAGGAGGTTCAATGCACATCTTTTCAAAAGAACATGGATTTTATGGTGGTCATGGAATTGTTGGAGGTCAAATCCCATTAGGTGCTGGAATGGCCTTTGGAGATAAATACAACGAAACAGGAGGCGTAACACTTTGCTTTTTTGGTGATGGTGCAGCTCGACAAGGCTCACTCCATGAAACATTCAACATGGCTATGAACTGGAAACTTCCAGTCGTTTTTGTATGTGAAAACAATGGTTATGCCATGGGAACATCTGTAGAACGAACTGCAAACCACACCGATATTTGGAAATTAGGATTAGGATATGAAATGCCATGTGGTCCTGTTGACGGCATGAATCCTATAAAAGTTGCCGAAGCTTTTGACGAAGCGATTCAACGCGCTAGACGTGGTGATGGACCAACATTTCTTGAAATGAAAACCTATCGTTACAGAGGACACTCTATGAGTGATGCCCAACACTACAGAACGAAAGATGAGGTTAGAGAGTATCAAAAAATTGACCCTATCACACAAGTAAAAAATATTATTTTAGAAAAAAATTACGCTACAGAAGACGAAATTAAAGAAATTGACAAACGCGTAAAAGGACTTGTTTCTGAATGTGAAAAATTTGCTGAAGAATCACCTTTCCCAGAAAAAAGTCTAATGTACGACGCAGTATACGAACAAGAAGATTATCCATTTTTAGAACATAAAGTATAAATTATGGCAATAGTAGTAAACATGCCACGCCTAAGCGATACCATGGAAGAAGGTACCGTTGCTAGCTGGCTCAAAAATGTAGGTGATCGCGTTGAAGAGGGTGACATCCTAGCTGAAATCGAAACAGATAAAGCCACAATGGAGTTTGAGTCTTTCAATGAAGGCACACTACTACACATTGGTGTACAGGAAGGAGAAACAACCAAAGTAGACGAATTATTAGCTATAATTGGCGAAGAAGGAGAAGATATTTCTGAACTACTCAATGGAACTGCAACAAACCAAGTCGTTGAAAATGAGACTCCAACTATTGAAGATGTAAGCGTAAAAGAAAATGAACCGGCTCCAGAAACTACCACGCCTGCAGAACTTCCTGAAGGAGTTGTAGTGATTACAATGCCACGTCTAAGTGATACTATGGAAGAAGGCACCGTTGCAAGCTGGCTCAAAAATGTAGGTGATTTTGTTGAAGAAGGTGATATTTTAGCTGAAATTGAAACAGATAAAGCGACGATGGAATTCGAATCGTTTAACGAAGGAACATTGCTTTATACAGGATTAGCCGTAGGCGAAACTGCAAATGTAGATGATCTCCTTGCCATTATTGGCCCTGAGGGTACAGATGTAAGTACTGTAGCGGATAATTTTACTGCCGTTTCAGCAACATCAAAACCTGTAGAAGAAACAACACCTCAGCCAAAATTAATAGAAACACCAAAAACAGCAGTTGCTGAACAAGAAGTCGTTTCAGAACCAAAAGCAGAACCCCCTGTTGTCAACTCAACTAATGGTAGAATTTTTATTTCTCCATTGGCAAAAAAAATAGCCGAAGAAAAAGGAATTCCACTACATCAAGTTCAAGGAAGTGGTGAAAATGGTCGTATCATCAAACGTGATGTCGAGGACTTTACGCCTGCAGCGGCCACTGCTACTAATTCAGTTGCAAAATTTGTAGCCACTGGACAAGAAGATTTTGATGAAATCAAACATTCTCAAATGCGTAAGGTGATTGCAAAGCGTTTGGGAGAATCCAAATTTTCTGCGCCACACTATTATTTGGCTGTAGAATTTGATATGGATAATGCTATTGCATTCCGCCAGCAATTTAACTCTATTCCAGATACAAAAATATCTTTTAATGATATCGTAGTAAAAGCTTGTGCTTTAGCACTTCGTCAGCATCCACAAGTCAATTCACAATGGTTTGATGACCGAATGAAACTCAACAACCATGTACACATTGGTGTAGCTGTTGCCGTAGAAGATGGTCTTGTAGTGCCTGTTGTAAAATTTGCCAATGAGCAATCGTTACCACAGATTGGATCAGCAGTAAGAGACTTTGCAGGAAGAGCGAGAAACAAAAAACTAACACCACAAGAAATGGAAGGCAGCACTTTCACTATTTCCAATCTTGGAATGTTTGGTATAGAAAGTTTTACCTCCATCATCAATCAGCCAAACTCGGCTATTTTATCTGTTGGATCAATTGTTCAAAAACCTGTTGTGAAAAATGGACAAATAGTCGTAGGCAATACCATGAAACTCACTTTGGCTTGCGACCACAGAACTGTAGATGGCGCTACTGGAGCAGCATTCCTGCAAACCTTAAAAGGATTTATTGAAAATCCAGTTACGATGCTAGTTTAAAACATTTACATATTTTTAATAAAAGCCTGTTTTTAGAAAGCAGGCTTTTTTTATTATCTTTATCTATATCTAATAAAAATAAAACCATGACCCGGGGACTACTTATTTTTTTTATTGTGCTAATTGTTATTGCAATAATTCACTTTGTTTCACTACGTATCATGCAGATAGCTGAAGAAAAAAAATGGAAATACAGAAAAGTATTTTGGTATATTTACGGAGTTCTTTTTTCTGTCAGTGGGTTTGTAAATATGCTTCCTTTTGAAGAAATAAAGCCGTTTGCCTTTATTCAATGCCTTTTTGGGATAGTAATATTAGTTCTGTACTATTTAGGAAAAATTGAAATAAATAACATATCGAAATGATTTTGTATATTGTTTGAGAATTCACCGTAATTTTTAAACAAAATGGAATTATCAAAGAAAATTAATCCCCTTAAAAAGTTAATTTTAATCCTATCTGTAATAGGATTTATGAGTTGTAATGACGAGCCCACTGGAAACAGTATTACAACACCTACAACGCCTTCTACTACAATTATGGAAAATTTTGGGAATCAAATCAATAGCGATTTTATGGGTCGCGTTGTCGACCCTCAAAATAATCCTATTAGTGGTGCAATGATTCAAATTGGAAATAGTACCACTGATACCGACAGTAATGGTGTTTTTATTTTAAAAAACATACAAGTTTATGAAAAATTTGCATATGTAAAGGTTGAAAAACCTGGATTTATACATGGGTCAAGATCACTAGTACCAACTTCCGGTATAAATAAAGTTAAAATCATGCTTTTGCCCCAGACTGTGACAGAAACTGTAAGTTCCGGAATTGCAGAAACGGTAAGTTTATCAAATGGCGCTTCAGTTGATTTGGCAGGTGCCTATGTTAAATCCGACGGAACAGAATACAACGGAAATGTTCAAGTTACACTTCATTTTTTAAATCCAACTGACGAGAATATGGAGCAACAAATGCCGGGTATGCTATTGGCACAAAACATACAAAATGAAGCAAGAATGCTAGAAACTCTGGGGATGCTTGCAGTGGAATTGCGCGGAGATAACGGAGAAAAATTAAATTTATTAGAAGGTACCACTGCCACTATTTCCGTACCATTGGACCCTGAAACTTTAGCTGGTGCACCCAACGAAATTCCACTTTGGTATTTTGATGAAGATAATGGCTATTGGATTGAGGAAGGTAGTGCGACGCTTCAAGGAACGAAATATGTTGGAACGGTCTCACATTTTTCATTTTGGAATTGTGATATCCCTGTCGAATATATTATTCTATGTCTAAATGTTACAGACGGAAATAACAATCCACTTGGTAATATTCGAATTAATATAGAGAGTGAGCAAAATGGCAGTAGAAATGGTATAACTAATGAAGATGGAGAGGTTTGTGGAATTGTTCCTGCCAATCAAATTTTAAATTTAAAATATTACTATAACAACTACTGTAACGATCAAGAAATTCCAAACTCCGCCGGAAGTGTTGGACCACTTAGTCAAGATACCACACTTGATATTGTTCTTGATAGCTCAGAAGTAACAGAGCAATTAGAGGTTATAACAGGTGTTTTCAACACTTGTGATGGTAGTGCAGTTGTCAATGGGTATGTAGAAGGAGGTCTTGAAGGAGGCGCCCCTTTTTATAGTATTGTAACTGATGGTGTTTTTGAGATCAATATTTTAAGTTGTTATGAAGACTCCACCTTGAGTATTACAGGATATGACTATGACAACGTACAAACCACAGGCGAGATTTCTTATACACTAACAAGTCCAGAAACAGACTTGGGTGTAATATCTGCGTGTAACAGTGTAGAGGAGTTTATTCAATACAGTATTGACGATGGTTCAATTGAATATGTACTTTCCAATATTGAGACTTTTGTTCAAGGAAATTATTTAGAAATTTCATACACAGGCGATGACACTGGTAATGATTGGGAAAATTGTTTTTGGCTTAGGGGGGATTTAAACTCTGGATACACTAATTTTGAAGGTGTTTATAATTATGGCTATGGCACTCATTTATTTGGTTTTATAGAAGAATGTCCAGCTTATCCAGCTGATACAAACAATGGAATTACTTTTAACTTAAGTTCTTTTGGAAATAGCATAGGAGATTACATTGATATTAATTTTGGTGGCGACTATGAAGATTATCAAGGAATTTCACACACTATTTCTGGTGTAATTCATGTGAAGCGAGATAATTAATACTATTCCATCTTGAATTAAAAAAACCTCACTTAAAAAGTGAGGTTTTTTTGTGGGCGCGAAGGGATTCGAACCCCTGACCCCCTGGGTGTAAACCAGGTGCTCTGAACCAACTGAGCTACGCGCCCTATCAATTGGATTGCAAATATAGACTAGTTTTTCTTTTCACAAAAGGTTTTTTGGTAAAATTTACAGCACTTCTGCCACTACAAAAGTACTGCCTCCAACAAAAATCAAGTCATCTACTGAGGCGAGTTGTTTTGCTGAACTAAATGCCTCATTTACAGAAGAATACATTTGTCCTTTATACCCTTTTGAAGTGAAAAATTTCGATAATATTTCAGCTTCTAATCCTCTAGAAATATTTGGCTTACAAAAATAATATTGAGCATTTTTTGGGAATAAGTTGACTAAATTTTCTACAGATTTATCCCGCACCATTCCAAGCACAATATGTAAGCTTTTAAAAGTCTGTTCTTGGAGTTGACCTAGGACCAAACTCAAACCCTCTTTATTATGTGCCGTATCACAAATAATTTTTGGAGTTTCAGAAAGCACTTCCCAACGTCCTTGTAAACCTGTATTTTTTTGAATGCTTATCAAACCTGCTTGAATATTCTCATCTGAAATATCAAATCCATTTCCTTTTAAAAGTTCTAAGGTTTGGAGAGCAGTTTTTATATTTTTTTTCTGATAATTACCTCGAAGACTACAAGAAACAGTTTTGTGTATAGACACATCCGCAAAATAAATATTGGCATTTAAATTCTTTGCTTTTTGTTTAAAAATGGGGTGTACTTCATGTTGAGTTTCCCCAATGACAATAGGAACATTTTCTTTTATGATTCCAGCTTTTTCTGTTGCTATCTCTTGTAAAGTCTCTCCCAAAAATTGGGTGTGATCCAAGCCAATATTAGTAATTACAGATACTTCAGGTATAATGATATTTGTAGAATCTAATCGTCCCCCTAGACCTACCTCTATTACAGCAATATCAACATTTTCTTTTTCAAAATATGAAAAAGCCATACCTACGGTCATTTCAAAAAATGAAAGCTGGTGACGCTCCAAAAATGATTTTTGATGGGCTATAAATTCAACCACAAATTGTTCTGAAATCATGGCACCATTAATTTTGATGCGTTCTCGAAAGTCTTTTAGATGGGGTGAAGTATATAGCCCTACTTTATATCCTGACTCCTGGAGTACAGAGGCAATCATATGTGCTGTTGATCCTTTACCATTAGTACCACCCACGTGTATTGATTTGAATTTACGTTCAGGATGATTTAGTTGCTTTGCAAAAGCTACGGTTCGACTCAAATCTTCTTTGTAGGCTGCGCCACCCTGTTTCTGATACATTGGGAGTCTAGAAAACATCCAAGATGTTGTTTCTTTATAGTTCATTTATTGACGCACACTAAATTCAACAATCACAAATCCTATTTGTTTAATTGGGGCTTTGGCATCGGCAGGCCATTTATGCGTAAGTGCTGTTTTTTTTGCGGCTTCATATAAACAAATATCACCGTTGGTTCCTCTCTTTCCTGGAATAGCTCTAGTTACATCTCCATTTTGATTGACATGGATTTCTACAACCACACGCCCTTCCTCATCACAATCAGGGATAACTTTAGATTTTGTAGGCGTTCCTCGTCCGTTTAACCCATAACCTACACCACCACTACCGGTCCCAGGACTACCAAAATAACTAGAGGCATAAGGATCTCCATTAAGTTGCCCTTTATCGCCTATTTTTTCATCATTACCCTCACTACCAGAAGTATTTCCATCATCCGCACCAATACCTCCAATAAGAACGTCCAAAGCTTTTTTCTTACGCTCTTTAGCTTCATTTTCTTTTCGGATGCGTTCAGCTTCTGCTTTTGCTTTAGCCAATTCTTCTGCCTCTTTTTTGGCTGCTTCTTGCTCTGCTTTTTTTATGGCAATTGCAGCTTCATCATCAGCGGTGATAATTTCCTCTGCTTTTGATGTTGAGGGTTCCGAAACAGCCGGAGTTTCAGGCGTATTGGGTTCGGGAATTTGTGCCGTGTTTATTGTTGTAGGCGCTTTAGGTTGATTTGTTCCACTACCAAAATCTGTTGTTCCAAAATTGACTGCAACACCATATTCATTTGGGGGGTCCATATAGGGTGGCCCAACAACAAAAAGCAATAGAATTATAAGAATAGCAATCAACGCCGTTAGTCGCGCCGAGTAGCGTTCTTGTTTTGTTCTAAAATACTTCATCTTAATTGGGTTTAACCGCCAAAATGACCTTAAATTTATTGCGGTTAGCAATGTCCATAACTTTTACAACATTTTCTACAGGAACAGATTGTTCTGCACGAAGAACGATTGTTGGTGTTTTTTCTTGTTGTAATTTCTTGATAAGATTTGCTTCTAATTGATTCGTTTTTACTTGTTTTTGGTCAATAAAATAAGTCAAATCTTTTTTGATGCTGACAGCAACAGATTTTTTATTTTCTGTTTTTCCACTCGCCTTTGGCAACAAAATATCTATAGCATTGGTGGTTACCAATGTTGAGGCTAACATAAAGAAGATGAGTAAAAGAAAAACAATGTCTGTCATGGAAGACATGTTGAATTCAGGCGTTACTTTATTTCTTCCGCGGATATTCATTAGTGTGCAGGTTCGTTAAGTAAATCTAGAAATTCAACAGAATTTGCTTCCATTTTATACACCACTTTGTTGGTTCGACTCACCAAATGATTGAAAGCAATGTAGGCGACAATTCCAACAATAAGACCTGCAACGGTAGTTGTCATGGCGGTGTACAAGCCATCGGCTAAAAGTTTAATATCAATTTGCCCGCCAGAATTGGCGATTTCAAAAATGGAAAGAATCATTCCAATGACTGTTCCTAAAAATCCAATCATGGGTGCTGCACCAGAGATGGTTGCCAAAATACTTACTCTTTTTTCAAGATTATAAACTTCTAATTTTCCAGCATTTTCAATCGCTGAATTGATATCAGCCAATGGGCGTCCAATACGTGAAATTCCTTTTTGAATCAATCGAGAAACAGGTGAATTTTCTTGTACGCACAAGAGGTTTGCGGCTTCAATTTTTCCACTACTAACATGATCTTTTATTTCGTTCATAAAATTTGGATCAACTTTAGACGCAGATTTAATGGTGAAAAGACGTTCGAAATAGATATATAAAGCAACAACTAAAAGCACAAAAAGTAGTGCAATAATGAGTTGCCCTGCTGTGCCGCCACTTTTAATCAATTCAATAATTGATAGTGTCTTTTCTACTGATTCTTGTTCTGTTAAAGGAACTGCTTGGGTTTGAAGCATACTCAAATTCATAACTGTTTGTGTAATAATGTTATATTTAAACGTAATCTTTCAAGAAAACGTATATTTTAGAATAATGTTCTTGTAAAGAAAAAGACCAATGCACCTGCAATAAAACCAACGAAAGCTAACCAAGTGATTTTTTTTAAATACCAGAAAAAATTAATTTTTTCCATACCCATTGCAACAACTCCCGCAGCAGACCCTATAATAAGCATGCTCCCGCCTGTTCCAGCAGAATAAGCAATAAAGTGCCATAGAATGTTATCTGTTGGCTCAGAGAACATTCCTAGAGAAGCAGCTACCAAGGGAACATTGTCTATAACAGCAGACCCCACTCCTAGAAGTAATACCACTAGATCTGAAACCTGTGTGCCCGCTACTTCTGTTCCTAAATGTGGCGTTGCAACTTTTAGCCAGTCGGCGAAGCCAAACAAAATACCTAGAGATTCTAGAGCAGCAACAGCCATTAAAATTCCTAAAAAGAATAGAATACTAGGCAACTCGATTTTGGTTAAAGAATAATGAACAGGACTGGAATGCCCATCTTTGTCTAGGGCTTCTAAACTAAATTTAGAAGAACTATAAATTTCTGCAAAAATTGCTACAACTCCTAAAGAAAGCATCATCCCAACATAGGGTGGCAAATGTGTAACCATTTTAAAAACGGGAACAAAAACAATTGCCGCAAGCCCCAAGTAAAGCATCGTTCCACTAAAACGTCCTATTACTTGATCGTCACTGTCATCTACTTCTAAACTTCCTTTAAAAACAGAAAGTCTTGACGCCAAAAATGTGGGGACCAGCATACACACCAAAGAAGGTAAAAGCAAATATCCAAACAAATATGGGGTAGAAACTTTATTGGCAATCCAAAGCATTGTTGTGGTTACATCACCAATAGGAGAAAATGCTCCACCAGCATTGGCAGCAATTACGATAAGCCCTGCAAACCATAAACGAATATCTCGATCATTTACTAGTTTTTGAAGTAAAGAAATTAAAACAATTGTAGCGGTAAGGTTGTCAATTATAGCCGATAGCACAAACGCAAGAATACAGAAAATCCATAGTAATTGTGTTTTCTTTTTGGTTTTAATAAAACTTTTTATGGTTGCAAACCCATTGAAATATGCAATGATTTCAACGATAGTCATTGCACCTAATAAAAAGACTAAAATTTCTGCTGTTTTGCCTAAGTGATGAAGCAAGGTTTCTTCCATGAGGTGCATCTTGCTATCATGTGTCAGAGTTTCAAAATTACTTAAAAGCGCATGTTTTGATGAATCAAACCAAGTACTGAAATCATCAATACCAAAAGAAATAAATGCCCAACTGACTGCCATCATCATAAGGGCAGGAATCAGCTTATCAATCTTTAAGCTATGCTCTAGAGTGATCGCTAGATAACCAACAACAAATACAGCAATAATAATCGTTTCCATAGAATTAAATTAGGTAGATATCACAAATTAAAGTTTAGGTCATTTTTTTTGATGTCAACAAATATAATAAAACAATTTTGGCAATTAATCCATATGAGGAAAATAAATTTTTCCACTACTGTGGTCTATAGTGGCACCTGTTACACTTCTTAAACAATTTACCTCGTTACGTAATTTTAAAACCCCTAAAAATGCAAAAATTAAGGCCTCTTTAAAATGAATCAAATTTGAGTCAGCATTCTTAATTTCAGACCCCAAAAGCGCTTCAATCCGCGCCATCAAAAAAGAATTAAGCGCACCACCGCCGGTAAATAAACCTTGTTTTAAATGATGATGATTTAATACCCTAACAATTTGTATTGCAGTGTGTTCCACTAGTGTTCTTAAAATAGAATCAATATCCAAATCAAATGAATCAATCAGAGGATAAACCTCGCTTTGCAGCCATTCCAAACCTAGAGATTTTGGAGGTTGTTTTTGATAAAAAGCAAGATGATTTAGAGATTCTAAAAGTGGTAGACATAATTTTCCTTGTGAAGCCAAACCACCATTTTTATCATAGGAAAAACCCAAATTTTTTACATAATGATTTAGGGTAATATTCGCAGGACATATATCAAAAGCAATACGTTGATCATTGTTTTGAAAAGAAATATTGGCAAAGCCCCCAAGGTTTAAACAAAAATCATATTCAGAAAATAAAAGCGCATCACCAACTGGAACTAAAGGTGCTCCCTGACCGCCCAGAGCGACATCTTGTACTCGAAAATCACAAACCACCGTTTGCTGTATATAATCTGCTATTTTGGGCAGATTACCAATTTGTAGCGTGAGTCCATTTTCAGGTTGATGAAAAACCGTATGCCCATGACTACAAACGGCATCTAAATTTGAAATCTTATACTTTTGAATAAAATTATAAATACGATCACCTAAATACGTTGTATACTCTTGATTTAAGATTTCTAATTCCGTTTGATGTAATGAAATTGCAGCGTTCAATTGAGCTTTCATTTCTGTAGAATATGCTTCGGTTTCAGCAGCTAAAATTTTAAAATCCCAATGCTTATTTTTTGAAAATTCTACCCAACAAAAATCAATACCATCCAAAGATGTTCCAGACATGACACCAACGACATTATAGGTATTTTTTATCATATTAATAAAAATTAAATCTTATCTTGAAAATAATCTAATATTGAATTATATTTGTGGTATATTATTACGAATAATTTAATTTTTGTTGAATGCAATTTAAGCTTTCCGAAGAACAAACTATGGTGCGCGATGCAGCACGCGAATTTGCTCAGACCGAACTCCTTCCTGGCGTTATCGAACGTGATGAATTACAACAATTTCCTGACAATTTAGTAAAAAAAATGGGAGCATTGGGTTTTATGGGGATCATGGTCAATCCAAAATATGGCGGTAGTGGTATGGACACCATTTCTTATGTCCTTATTATGGAAGAATTGTCAAAAGTTGATGCTTCTGCAAGCGTAATGGTTTCGGTCAATAATTCTCTTGTTTGCTATGGTATAGAGGCCTACGGCACCGAAGAACAAAAACAAAAATACCTGCCTAAATTAGCAACTGGCGATTGGATTGGTGCATTTTGTTTAAGTGAACCTGAAGCGGGAAGTGATGCCACTTCACAAAGTACGACTGCTATAGACAAAGGCGATCATTACCTTTTAAATGGGACTAAAAATTGGATTACCAACGGAGGCCGCGCACAAGTTTATTTGGTGATTGCGCAAACAGACCGTGCAAAAGGCCACAAAGGCATCAATGCATTTATTGTTGAACGCGAAACCCCAGGATTTGAAATTGGCCCAAAAGAAAATAAACTTGGAATTCGTGGAAGTGACACCCATACATTGCAATTTAATGATGTGAAAATTCCCAAAGAAAATCGTATTGGTGAAGATGGTTTTGGGTTCAAATTTGCGATGAAAACATTATCAGGAGGACGTATAGGCATTGCAGCACAAGCCCTTGGTATTGCTGCTGGGGCCTACGAATTGTCTTTGAAATATTCCAAAGAACGAAAAGCATTTGGTACCGAAATCAGCAACCATCAAGCCATTGCTTTTAAGTTGGCCGAAATGGCCACTGATATTGAAGCAGCACGACTACTTGTATATAAAGCAGCCTTGGACAAAGACCAGGGCAATAATTACGACACTTCTAGTGCAATGGCAAAATTGTATGCCTCCAAAGTCGCCATGCAACACAGCGTTGAAGCCGTTCAAATTCATGGGGGGAATGGTTTTGTAAAAGACTATCATGTAGAACGTTTGATGCGTGATGCCAAAATCACACAAATTTATGAAGGGACTTCTGAAATTCAGAAAATTGTAATTTCTAGAGCCGTTCTAAAAGACTAATTCATTCAAAATTTAGCTTACTTTTGTTGACATAAAATTGTTGTTTTTTTATGCAAATAGTTCCGTCTGATTTTGGATTGATTTCTCTTGTAATTCCATTGTATAACGAAGAAAAAAACATCGTACCATTAGTATCCAAAATAGACGTTGCACTTAAGGAGTACAACTATGAAATTATTTTGGTCAATGATGGGTCAACAGACAACACACAAACCCAATTACAACAATTAAATCACGCTAATGTTATCATCATAGAATTACAAAAAAACTATGGCCAAAGTGTGGCATTGGCCGCTGG
>CBFHNG010000016.1:0-37158 GCA_965657165.1 Flavobacteriaceae bacterium | reverse complement strand
ATGGCTGGATCAGAGTTGCCTCCATTGTCCAATATTCCTCACTGCTGCCTCCCGTAGGAGTCTGGTCCGTGTCTCAGTACCAGTGTGGGGGATCCCCCTCTCAGGGCCCCTATCTATCGTTGCCTAGGTAAGCCGTTACCTTACCTACTAGCTAATAGAACGCATACTCATCTTATACCGTAACCTTTACTCTAAGTGTGATGCCACATCTAGAGACTATGGGGGATTAATCTTCATTTCTAAAGGCTATACCCCAGTATAAGGCAGATTGTATACGCGTTACGCACCCGTGCGCCGGTCGTCATCAAAAAAGCAAGCTTTTTTATGTTACCCCTCGACTTGCATGTGTTAGGCCTGCCGCTAGCGTTCATCCTGAGCCAGGATCAAACTCTTCATCGTTATTCTTTAAAGCTTTATTAAAGCTTTGTTCTATATAACAACTAAAGGAAATTTAATTTTTAGTACTCAAAATGGTCTATTCTCTGTCGAAATTAATCGTTTCCAATTAATCTCTACGCTGTCAATCAATATGTTTAATGAACGTCTCTTAAAATCAAAACTTTGCGCACTCATACGCAAAGCGGGTGCAAATATAAAACCCTTTTCCTACACTCACAATACTTTTTATATTAATTTTGAAAAAAAATGGAAAAGTTTTTTTTATTATCTACGTCTAGCAACATAAATCACTTATGATGAGACGATTACATTAAATCTAAACGTAAAAATTAATTTGACTTACATAGTGTACTATTGTTTATGAACAGATATAAACTTATATTTGCCCTCCATATATTAATTTTATGATACATATTACTTTACCAGATGGAAGTGTTCGCTCTTATAATGAGCGTTTGACGGTAATGGATGTCGCTAAGGATATTAGCGAAGGATTTGCACGTAATGTGATTTCGGCGTCTTTTAATGAGGAGGTAGTTGAAATCTCAACTGTTTTAGAATCTGATGGGAATCTTGTCTTATATACATGGAAAGATGACAATGGAAAAAAAGCGTTTTGGCATTCTAGTTCTCATGTTTTAGCTCAAGCCCTTGAAGAATTGTATCCTGGTGTAAAATTATCGATTGGTCCTGCTATTGAAAATGGGTTTTATTATGATGTAGACCTTGGTGAAAACTCTATTTCTGATAAAGATTTCAAAAACATTGAAGACAAAATGTTGGAAATTGCTAGAGGAAAACACGACTTTAAAATGAAGTCTGTTTCTAAAGCTGATGCATTGAATAAGTATAAAGGAGAAGGAAACGAATACAAATTAGAATTGATTGAAAATCTGACTGATGGTGATATTACTTTTTGCGATCATTCTTCATTTTCAGATTTGTGTCGTGGAGGACACATCCCAAATACAGGGATTATTAAAGCTGTCAAAATATTGAGTGTTGCTGGTGCTTACTGGCGAGGCGATGAAAATAATAAACAGTTGACTCGTGTTTATGGTACTTCATTTCCAAAACAAAAAGAGCTAAAGGAGTATTTGGAGTTACTTGAAGAAGCAAAAAAACGTGACCACAGAAAGTTAGGAAAACAACTAGAATTGTTCACTTTTTCGAAGAAAGTGGGACAAGGGTTACCTTTATGGCTACCAAATGGTGCTGCCTTGCGTTCTAGATTGGAAGATTTCTTGAAAAAAGCACAGATTAAAGCGGGCTACGAAATGGTTGTTACGCCTCACATTGGTCAAAAAGAATTATATGTGACTTCTGGGCATTATGAAAAATATGGAGAAGACAGCTTTCAAGCTATAAAAACTCCAAAAGACGAAGAAGAGTTTTTACTAAAACCCATGAATTGTCCTCATCATTGTGAGATTTATAACGCTAAGCCATTCAGTTACAAAGAATTACCAAAACGCTATGCGGAATTTGGAACAGTATATAGATACGAACAAAGTGGCGAATTACATGGACTTACACGAGTCCGTGGATTTACACAAGATGATGCACATATTTTTTGTACTCCAGATCAATTAGATGATGAATTCAAAAATGTAATTGACTTAGTTTTATATGTTTTTGGTTCTTTGGGATTTGAAAACTTTACCGCTCAAGTTTCTGTTCGTGATTTGGAAACACCAGAAAAATATATTGGATCTGTAGACAATTGGGAGAAAGCAGAACGAGCTATCATCAATGCAGCAAAAGATAAAGGTTTGGATTATGTGATTGAATCTGGTGAAGCAGCATTTTATGGTCCAAAACTAGACTTTATGGTGAAAGATGCTCTGGGAAGAAGTTGGCAATTAGGAACCATTCAAGTTGATTATAATTTACCTGAACGCTTCGATTTGACTTACAAGGGGTCAGATAATGAACTCCATAGACCCATAATGATTCATCGTGCTCCTTTTGGGAGTATGGAACGTTTTGTGGCCATTTTATTGGAACATACTGGTGGAAATTTCCCCTTATGGCTGATGCCAGAACAAGTTACAATCTTGACAATCAGTGAAAAATATGAGAAATACGCCGAAAAAGTTTTAAATTTGTTAGAAATTAACGAAATTCGCGCCCTCATTGATAATAGGAATGAAACCATGGGTAAGAAAATTCGGGACGCCGAAATGAAAAAAATACCTTTCATGATTATTGTTGGTGAGCAAGAGGAGCAAACAGAAACCCTCTCTGTACGTCAACATGGCGGTGATGATTTAGGAACACTTAGTGTTACTGAATTTTCAAAAATCATTGAGGATGAAATAAGCAAAACCTTAAAACAATTTTAAGTTTAACTAAAAAATAAAGTCATAGCAATACGTAGAAGAAGAAGCAGAGGCCCAATGCGGGTCATCAAAGAAGACAAGCACCGCATCAACAGAAAAATTACTGCTGAAGAGTTGCGCCTAGTCGGTGATAATGTAGAAATTGGTGTGTATTCACTCGCACAAGCTCTAGCCATAGCCAATGAGCAAGGTTTGGATCTTGTAGAAATTTCTCCAAAAGCTGTTCCTCCGGTATGTAAGGTTATGGATTATAAAAAGTTTCTTTATGAACAAAAGAAACGAGAAAAAGCGCTAAAATCTAAAGCCGCAAAAGTAGTGGTGAAAGAGATACGCTTTGGACCAAATACAGATGATCACGATTACAACTTCAAGAAAAAACATGCCGAAAAGTTTTTGAAAGAAGGAGCAAAATTGAAGGCATTTGTGTTTTTTAAAGGACGTTCTATAATTTTTAAAGAACAAGGTCAAATTTTGTTATTGCGTTTAGCGCAAGACTTGGAAGAGCTTGGAAAAGTAGAACAAATGCCAAAATTGGAGGGTAAACGAATGATTATGTTTATTGCACCAATCAAAAAATAGAATAAAAGCGAATAACTAAATAAAAAGCAGAACATGCCAAAAATGAAAACAAAATCTAGTGCCAAAAAACGCTTTAAGCTAACTGGCTCTGGAAAAATCAAAAGAAAGCATGCGTTTAAAAGTCACATTCTAACGAAGAAGTCAAAAAAACGTAAGCTTGCCCTCACACACAGTACTTTAGTGCACGAGAGTGATGAGGCCAATATCAAACAACAATTACGCTTAAAATAAGGGTAATTTAGGTAACATTAATTTTTAACCATGGAGTTTGGCCAATAAAAGATTCTGAAACAAACTCGGAACGCCAACTACAAAAAAAAGAAACATTATGCCAAGATCAGTAAATTCAGTGGCCAAAAGAGCCCGAAGAAAAAAAGTCATAAAACAAGCCAAAGGCTATTTTGGGCGTCGCAAAAATGTATGGACTGTTGCAAAAAATGCAGTAGACAAAGCCATGCTTTATGCCTACAGAGATCGTAGAAACAAGAAAAGAACTTTCCGTGCACTATGGATTATGCGTATCAATGCGGGTGCAAGACTACACGGATTGTCCTATTCACAATTTATGGGAAAACTAAAAGCTAATAATATTGACCTCAACCGTAAGGTTTTGGCCGACTTAGCTATGAATGACCCAAAAGCTTTTGAAGCTATTGTAAATAAAATTAAATAGGCAACTGCCTGATTAAAAACCTATTATTCGCTTATAAAAGCCCGCTCTGTTGAGTGGGCTTTTATTATTAAGTTTAATCTTGTAATGCAAAAACACGTCTCAATACATCTGTAGTTCTTGAGTTTAATTTTGTTCTGATGTTTTGCTCCTCTACTCCAATCATCTTATAGACTCCTTTTAAGGTTTCTCCTGTAACATAAGCCGTCAAATCGGTTGTGATTTCTTTGGTAAAAGGTAAATTATTATACTTCTGAATTAAATTACTCCAAATTTCATTAGCGCCAACTTTTGAGAAAGAACGTTCAATAACAGGTTGAAATTTTTGATATAATGCTCTTTCAGTATTTTGTTTTAAATAATGAGTAGCAGCATTGTTACCTCCTAATAAAATAGATTTTGCGTCATTGAAAGTGATGTTTTTTACGGCGGAGACAAATATTGGAGTTGCTTCTTTTACTGCACCCTCTGCAGCACGATTCAAGACTCTTAATCCTTCATCTGCAATCTTACTTAATCCAATATCTCGTAAGGCCTTATCAACTTTTCTGAGTTCTTCTGGAAGTAAAATTTTGACGAGTTCATTTCGAAAAAATCCATCTTTTTGTGTAAGTTTTTGTACTTGTCTTTCAATTCCAAAGTTTAATGCTTCACGAAGCCCAGTAGCCATCATATTGGCATTTGTTTCTTTTGTTTGAGGTAATTGACCTACAACTTGTTGTAATTCGGCGCAGGAGCTCAACATCAAAAATGTAATTAAGTAATAAATATGTTTCATGTTTCTATTGGGTTTAACTATTAATTTGCTCCATTTTTACCAGCATTACTGTTTTCATCAATTGTCCACGTTCTTTAGCGCGATTGGCAATATCGCCTTTAAAGTATTGGTCTACGGTTGATTCCCACAATTCTATCCAGCGTTCAAAATGAGCTTTGGTTAAAGATTCTTTTGCATTCAATACAATGTGTTTCATCATAGGATTGCCTTTATAAACAGCACTGCCTAAAAGTGCAAATTCCCAAAACTTATACATTCTTGGTAAATGTTCTTCCCAATCTACTTTGGCAACATCCGTGAAAATATAACCAATAATAGGGTCTGATTTAACATCGTTGTAAAAAGTATCTACTAATTTTTTTACATCTTCTGGAGTAGAAATTTCTTTTTTCATAATTTCTAATTTAACCAACAATAAGTAAAAATTCTGCTCCTTCTTTTGCGGTGACTTCATGGATTTCATCTAAAGGTATATTGTATTCTTCTAAATGGTGAATTTGCTTGATTTCTCTCAAAGAACGATACTCAATGGCACCTTTTACAACAAAGATTTTAGCTCTTGCTGGGGCAGTGTGTTTTTCCAAAACTGCTCCTGGTTGAAGGGTTACTAAAATAACCTTAAAGTGTTCGCTGGCTTGGACAATGCGGATTTGTGGTTTTACTTTTTCTTGAAAAGAAGTGTGATTTTGCATAATGATTTGGGATTTAAATTTATATAAAATTAGAAAAAAAAATTGATCTCTATTCCCAATCTAGGTTTTTTGTTTTTTCTTTTTAGCGGCTGGGAATAACACATTATTAAGAATTAGACGATATCCTGGAGAAGTGGGATGAAGTTCTAGTTCTGTTTTTGGGTCACCTACTCTATGGGTATAATCCTCGGGGTCATGTCCGCCGTAAAATGTAAAAAACCCTTTACCCTTAATACCATGAATATAACGTGCTTCATTGTTGATTTTATTTTCACCCAAAATCAACACATTAGATTTTATTTGTGAACGCGAATAGGCTGTTGTTTGCCCCATAAATCCTTTGACGAGTGCTGTATGATTTTGATTCAGCATGGTGGGTATGGGATCCCATTTTGCAGAGTATTCCATTAAAGCAAAATAATCAACTTCTTTTTTTATCTGGCGTACATTAGTTTGATCGATTGATGAAAATTCGTACACATTTGGGTCGCGTTCTATAATAAATTCTTTAAACGCAAAAGTGTTTGAAAAGTCAAGCTGAGCTTGATAATTTGGAGTGGTACCATCGCCGTCGAACATGGGTTCACAAATATCTAATTGTTCTGCTGCTAAAGCAATATCAAAACTATCGGTGGCACTACACATGGCAAACATGAATCCACCTCCCAAAACATAGTCTTTAATTTTTTGAGCTACAGCCAATTTCGCTTCTGATACTTTTGCATATCCCAATTCTTGTGCAAGTGCTTCAGCATTTTGTTGCTGTTCTATATACCACGCTGCATTGCGATAGGCTCTATAGAATTTTCCATATTGCCCTGTAAAATCCTCATGATGAAGGTGTAGCCAATCATATAATAATAGCCCATCATTTAGTACTTCAGTGTCATAAACTACATCATAGGGGATTTCCGCATAGGTTAACACTAAGGTTACCGCATCGTCCCATGGTTGTTTTCCGCTGGGTGAGTACACTGCAATTTTTGGTGCTTTTTCTAAAACGATTGCATCCATATTTTTACTCGGACTACTAATTTGTTCAAGAATTGCAGTAGTTTTAGCATCACTTATGAGTTCATAAGAAACACCACGAATCAAGCATTCTCTTTCAATACGTTCTGAACTCGGCATCAAAAATGCGCCACCTTTGTAATTTAATAGCCAACTTACATTTTGATTTTGGCTCAATACCCAATATGTTATACCATAAGCTTTTAGATGATTGGATTGGGATTTTGCATCCATTGGAATTAAGATATAACTTGCAAAGGCCTTTATTGAAATACACAAAAAAAAGACAAAACAAAAAGATTTAAGACGACTGAAAGCTAGAAACATATTGGATTTTAGTACGGAGTATCATCGTCTGGTGGGCCAAAAGCATCGTTTGGATCGATTTGCATTGGTGTATCGTCATCAGAATACGTGTTGTCATTGGCAGCGGCATTCATTTTGGAGTGGAATTCTGCATCAAAAGGTGAATCAAAATTATCCAAATTATCAAATTTACCTAAATGCCCAATGAATTTCAAACGGATATTGTCTAAACCACCATTCCTATGTTTTGCTATTATAAATTCTGCTTGCCCTTCACATGGGGTGTGTTCTTCATCATCCCATTCTTCAATTTTGTAGTATTCGGGTCTGTAGATAAACGACACAATATCAGCATCTTGTTCAATTGCTCCAGACTCTCTCAAGTCTGAAAGTAATGGACGCTTGCTTCCTCCTCTAGTTTCTACAGCTCTTGACAACTGAGAAAGTGCAATAACAGGGACGCTTAGTTCTTTGGCTAAAGCTTTTAAATTTCTTGAAATCATAGAAATTTCTTGTTCACGATTTCCTGTTTTTTGGCTACCCCCTGCCGTCATCAATTGCAAATAATCAACAATAATAAGTTTGATGCCGTTTTGTGAGGCCAATCGACGCGCTTTTGCACGCAAATCGAAAATAGAAAGCGATGGTGTATCATCGATAAAAAGCGGTGCTTTTTCCAATGATTTTACTTTTACATTGAGTTGCTCCCATTCGTGTTTTTCAAGTTTTCCTGTTCTTAATTTTTCTGAACTTAATCCTGTTTCTGAGGAAATCAAACGTGTAATTAGCTGTACAGAAGACATTTCCAAAGAGAAGAATGCTACTGGAATATTTTGATTTACTGCAATATTTCGCGCCATAGAAAGCGTTAGTGCTGTTTTTCCCATACCAGGACGAGCTGCTACAATAATCAAATCACTTTCTTGCCATCCGGAAGTTAGCTGATCAACTTTATCAAAACCTGATGGGATTCCACTAAGCCCTTCTTTGTTTGAAATTTCTTCAATTTTGCGCTTGGCTTGAAAAACTAAATCTTGTGCTGTTTCTGTTGATTTTTTGATGTTCCCTTGAGTTACGTCGTAAAGTTTTGATTCTGCTTTATCCAAAAGATCAAATACATCTTTGGTTTCATCAAAAGAGTCTTCAATTATTTCGTTGGAAATTTTAATCAAACTTCGTTGAATAAATTTTTGTAAGATGATTCGAGCATGAAATTCAATATGAGCCGAAGATGAAACTTTTTGGGTGAGTCCAATAAGATAGAAATCACCACCAACTATATCCAATTTCTGGTTTTTTCTTAGTTTAGACGAAACGGTCAATAAGTCAATAGGTTCGCTGCTTTCAAAAAGCTGAAGAATCGCTTCAAAAATATGTTGATGCGCTTCTTTGTAAAATGATTCAATACTAAGGATATCGATCACTTCATCTACCCCTTTTTTATCAATCATCATAGCACCCAATACAACTTCCTCTAAATCAATAGCTTGTGGCGGAATTTTTCCTTGCTCTAAGTTTATGACGTTCGGTCTATTGGTTTGTTGATATCCTTTAAAAGCTTCTGGTTGTTTCATAGTAACGAATGTACGTAAAAATTGACTGTTTTAATTGTTAAATTATACAATAAGACTTAACAAAATGAGTGTTAATAAGTAAAAAAAAATGTTGATAATGGTCAAAAAAAACCAAGCACAAGGCTTGGTTTTGTATAATATGATGTAAAAAATACTAGTCTTTATAGACGCCCATTTGCGCATATTTATCCATACGCTGTTCTACCAATACTTTTGGTGAAAGCGCATTTAACTCTTCAAAAGATTTCAAAATTGCGGTTTTTATCGCCAAATATGTTTTTTCAGGATCTTTGTGTGCTCCGCCAAGAGGCTCTTTTACAATTTGATCAACAAGCTTCATTCGCTTCATATCTTTTGCAGTAAGCTTTAAGGCTTCTGCAGCTTGCTCTTTGTATTCCCAACTTCTCCAAAGAATTGAAGAACATGATTCAGGAGATATTACTGAATACCATGTATTTTCGAGCATCAGCACTTTGTCTCCAACACCGATGCCTAAAGCCCCACCTGATGCACCTTCCCCAATAATTACAGTGATAATGGGTACTTTTAAACGAGTCATTTCTAAAATATTACGTGCGATGGCTTCACCTTGTCCGCGTTCTTCTGCTTCCAAACCTGGATATGCACCTGGAGTGTCAATAAGTGTAACGACAGGGATGCCAAATTTTTCTGCAGATTTCATCAATCGCAATGCTTTTCTATAGCCTTCTGGATTGGCCATTCCAAAGTTTCTATACTGGCGTGTTTTGGTGTTATATCCTTTTTGTTGTCCAACGAACATAAAACTTTGATCGCCAATTTTACCTAAACCACCAATCATGGCTTTATCATCTTTAAAATTTCGATCGCCATGCAATTCCAAAAATGTTCCTTTGGTAAGTGCATTGATATAATCTAGGGTGTAAGGTCTATTTGGATGACGAGAGAGTTGTACACGCTGCCAGGGGGTAAGATTTTTATAGATTTCTTTTTTGGTGTCTTCAAGCTTTTGTTGAATCTGAGTACAGGTTTCAGTAACATCAACATCACTTTCTTTGCCAATGACTTGGCATTTTTGCAGCTGGTCTTCTAGTTCCTTTATTGGTAATTCAAAATCTAGATATTCCATAAATATTTATAATTGGTTTAGTGGGTGTACAAATATATGAACTTTATATTTTTTGTATACAATTAAGGTTTAATATTTATCTTTTTTTTATGTTTAAAAATAGCATTTAGAAGTACTGTACAAACAATAAGTGCAGCACCTAGGTAGAACAATGGACTCATAGTTTCTGATTTCGGAAATATAATTAGTGCTAGAACAATTCCATAAATTGGTTCTAAATTATAGGTCAAAACAACAGAATATGGTGTAATGTATTTCATGACATAAACAGACGCGATAAAAGCATATGCTGTACAAATTGATGCTAAAATGGTAAGATAACCCCAATCGGAAATAGAAAGATTGAAAAAACCACTTTGAAAACCGTTGGGTGAAATCCATAAAAATATAGATATGAACAAAACACCACTTATAAATTCATAAAAGGATATAACAGAAGCGTTATGTTTTGCAACAAATTTTCCATTCATAACGGCAAAAAGTGTCGAAAATAAAGCTGAGGAAATTCCTAAACATATCCCCAGAATATACTTGAGCTCTGTTTGCATTATAAGGAAAATCCCTACTATTACAATTAGTCCGAAAACAATTTCATAGGTTATGATTTTTCTTTTGTAGAATATAGGTTCTATAAATGATGCAAAAAAAGCACCAGTAGAAAACATGGCTAATGTGATGGATATATTTGACACTTTTATGGCAGCAAAAAATGTAATCCAGTGTAATGCAATTACAATTCCTGCAAGAAAAAATTTAATGAGATCTTTTTTTGGAACACGAAGATTTATTTTTTTTAGTTTTAAATAAACAAACATTAATATTCCAGCTATGGTCATTCTATACCATACTAAGGATATCGCTTTGAGAGTAATAAGCTCACCTAAAATTGCTGTAAACCCTGCAATAAACACCAAAAAATGAAGGTGTAATAGATTTTTAAATTTAACGCTTGGCATTGTACAAGAGATAAATTGCTAGAATTCCAAAAATAAAATTTGGAAACCATACGGCGATTAGGGGAGAAAAATCAGATTGTTCGGCCATGACACCAAAAACTTTATCAAAAAATACATAAATCATGGCGATGACAATTCCAAAGGCCAAATTGACCCCCATCCCTCCTCTGCGTTTGATTGAGGAAACGGCTACAGCAATAATGGTTAGAATAAATACTGAAACTGGTAAACTCCACTTTTTGTACTGAACAACTTTGTATCTGTTAATATTGGACGAACCTCTTGCTTCCTCTCGTTCAATAAAATCCGAAAGTTCGTTGATTGTTAGAGTTTCTGCAACATACATTGGAGGTGTTAAATCTTGAAGATCAAAGCCTAGTAAAGTATCTATTCGTCTTTTGAAAACCAATGAATCGTGATCTACTCCAACATAACGTAAATTATAGTTTGACAAGCGATACACACTGTCTTTTTCTACATATCGTATAGCAGTTGCATGAATTTTATATTTGAGTTTATTTCCATCAAAATGCTCTAAAGTAAAGTTATTGCCACGCATGGATTTCGTGTCAAAATTACTTACATAGATGTATTCATCTTCATTGATCTGCTGATGGATATATTGTGTTTTTACAACCTTTTTATTTTTAAGATATTTATAGGTAAACTCATTAAATCCCTTACTTGCTTGGGGAGCCCAATACATTCCCAAAAGCAATGCAACTGTTGCAATAAGGATAGCCCCTATAAAATAGGGCCTCAAAAATCTTGTAAATGAAATTCCTGAGCTTAAAAATGCAACAATTTCTGTATTATTGGCCAGTTTTGAAGTAAACCAAATGACCGATAAAAACAAAAACAGTGGGAATAGAAGATTGGCAAAGTAAATGGTAAAATCAACATAATAGGCTACTACTTCTTCAAAAGGCACTTTATTTTCTAAAATTTTGTCAATTTTCTCAGCCAAGTTGACGGTTATTCCTATGGGAATAAAGAGCAACAACATCAAGAAAAATGTGAGCAAATAGCGTTTTAAAATGTACCAATCAAAAATTTTCATAATCTACAGACGCTTATTCATTTGAGCAACCATCATGGTTTTCCAAGTTTCAAAATCTCCTGCTAAAATACGCTTTCTGGCTTCACGAACCAACCACAAATAAAATCCAAGATTATGAATGGTTGCAATTTGTTTACCCAATAATTCGTTGACGCTAAACAAATGTTTTAGATAGGCTTTTGAGTATTCTGTATCTACCCATGTCATACCCATTTCATCAATTGGGGAAAAATCATCGGCCCATTTTTTGTTTTTAATATTAATCGTTCCGTGTGCCGTAAAAAGCATGCCGTTACGGGCATTTCTTGTTGGCATTACACAATCAAACATATCGATACCAAGAGCAATATTTTCTAAAATATTTATAGGCGTACCTACTCCCATAAGATAACGAGGTTTGTCTTCTGGTAAAATTTCACAAACAACATCCGTCATTGCATACATTTCCTCTGCTGGCTCGCCAACTGAAAGACCGCCAATAGCATTACCCACCGCATTGGTATTGGCTATATACTCGGCAGATTGCTTTCGCAAATCTTTATAAGTACTTCCTTGTACAATTGGAAAAAATGCCTGACTGTAGCCGTATTTGAAAGGTAATTTTTCAAGGTGGTTGATACAACGATCTAACCATCTGTGAGTCATATGCATAGAACGTCTTGCATAATTGTAATCACAAGGATATGGTGTGCATTCATCAAATGCCATAATGATGTCTGCCCCTATGCTTCGTTGAATTTCCATGACATTTTCAGGTGTAAATACATGATAACTTCCATCAATATGACTTCTAAATTTTACACCCTCCTCTTTTATTTTTCTATTGGCAGACAACGAGTACACTTGATATCCTCCAGAATCAGTAAGAATATTTCGATCCCAATTCATAAACTTATGTAATCCTCCCGCTTTTTCTAAAATTTCTATTTGCGGACGTAGATAGAGGTGGTATGTATTTCCTAAGATAATATCGGGATTGATATCATTTTTGAGTTCTCTTTGATGTACTCCTTTTACGGTACCAACAGTACCTACAGGCATAAAAATTGGGGTTTCAATAACCCCATGATCTGTTGTTAATGTGGCTGCTCTCGCCTTTGTGTTTTGATCTTTTTTTAATAAATTAAATTTCAAATTTCTGTAGTTGTGTAATTGGATTACTGTTGAGTGCGTTTTGGTTGGTAATTCATTAAAAAATCGCCTTTTGGGGCTCCATCATCAAATGAACTTCCTTTGAGTAAAAGACGGGTTTTAGCTCGCGCATCCTCATTGGTCCAATTTTCGTATTCTATTCTGTAAAGTGCGGAAAAAAGTGGTGCTCTTCCCTCGCCATGATGACAATGAATCAATACAGGGTAGTTGCTTTGATCATCCATAATTTCCAAAAACTTATCTACTGTAGCTTGTGTTGGCACTTGGTCAGTACCAAGGTTAATATATTGAACACCCTCAATATTATCAATTGCACTTTTTTCAGCTAATAATTCTGCTGGAACTTCTGGATTATTGACTAAATCTTCTGTTCCTGGAAAGCGTAAATCAATTATACTTTTTAGATTATAATCTTCCACATAATTTGCAATCTGATCGGGAGGAATCACTCCTGATTTGTAAACTTTATTTTTAGAAATTTCTTCGAAATTATGATTGAGATGCTTGTCGTATACAAACTTTCCTCCGCCAAGAACTAAAATAAGTGCAATGCCATAAATTAATTTTTTTTTCATTTTAATTTAATTTTTTTTCAATAATCTTTTCAAAATAATCTTGTATAAAGGCCTTACAGCTTTTTTCCAACTGAATCATTTCTTTGTTTTTATTTTCAATTAAATTTTGGCTTAAAGACAAATCATCAATATCATAAAACCCTATGGCTTTTTCACCATCAAATATACAAATATAATTCCCTTTGGTGTAGCGATAAAATATGCCATCATGATTCATAACAAAGGGGGTAGTTTGTTGTGTTTCATCAATTAAACTTCGACCCCAACTTCGAAAAGGCTTGTCATAACCAGTCATTTGTAGAATGGTTGGATAGATATCAATTTGTTGCGCTAAGTCCATATTTTCTCCAACATATTTTCCTTTAGGATCATAAAACATTATTGGTACTGCATAACGATTGATATCCTTTCTGTATTCGTCATAATGTACTTGATTGCAATGATCGGCTGTGATTACAAAAATGGTGTTTTCAAACCAAGGCTCTTTTTTTGCAGCTTCAAAAAATTGTTGAAAAGCAAAATCTGTGTACCCCACACATTTATGCATTGGAACGTATCCCTCTGGGAATTTTCCCTCGTACTCTTTAGGTATTACATAGGGTTCGTGGGAAGATACAGTAAAAATTGTAGCAAAAAAAGGAGATTCTTTTTCGTCTAATGTTGTTTTCATAAACTGAAAGAAAGGCTCGTCCCAAATTCCCCAAGAGCCGTCAAATTGAGTGTCATCATTAAATTCTGTTTTACCATAATAATGATCAAATTCTAGAATGTTTGAAAATCCTAAAAAACCCATCGATCCGTTGGGCGCACCATGAAAAAAAGACGTATCATAACCCACAGAATTTAATGTAGAAACTAAAGACTCAACAGGTTGTTTTGCATACGGAGACGATGTGTAGGCGTCTGTAAATGATGGAATACCTGCCAATATGGATGACATACCATGTATGGATTTTCGACCATTGGCAAATGCATTAGAAAAGACAAGGCTATGATTTGCTAGTGAATCTAAAAAAGGTGTAAAGCTTTCATAGTCAGGAATATTTTTGTGTTTGTTGAATGCTCCTATATATTCGCGACCATAACTTTCTGTAATAAAAAGTACAATATTTGGTGTTGAATCATTTTTTGAGGTGTAGGTCTTAATTGGTTGGACAAGTGCATTGACATCTGGCTTTGAAATGTTATAGTTTAATTTCTTAAAATTATTTATCCCAAACGTTCTGATGATTGCAAAAGGTGTATTTAGAATTACATCGGCGTGCTGAATCTTTTTGACATATCTATTGGCGTCAACCAGATTAATTGGGCGAGTGCTTTTCTTTAAATCTCCACCACGTATACCAGCAACCATAAATGTGACCATTAGCAACAACGATACAACAGATGTTGAAATATAAAAAGCAATATGTTTTTTGTAAGAAGATGGTTTAAACTTTATTTTTTTGTACAAATACACCCAAACAGCACTCAAAACAATAAACAAAACAAAAATATGCCAATAGCTAATTGCAAAACGCAGAAACATTTGCAAAATGTTTTGTTCATTTTTTACAACAGCCCATTCGGAAATAGTAGTTCTATTGTATATAAATTTATAGTATCCAAAATCAATAAAATTTGTAGCATATCCCATTAAATTAAAAAAGAAATAGACATAAAACAAAAGTTTTTGATAATAAGGTTTGGTGTTGACCCATAGTGGAAACATGGACAGCAACACAAAAAGAGAATTTAGGTAAAAAATTGCTGCTGTGTCAAAAATTAGACCGTGGTAACAGAGAGAAAAAAATTCGGCAAGAGAGTTTATATCCAACACCGAAAAGTTGTAAAGTGCAAACAATGACCGTGCAATAAAATAGAAAAAATAGGCCAAAATAAGCCTAAAAATCATCACTTTGTACTCATTTAATCTAAAAAAACTCATCGTTATTCCAATACAATTGGATGCAAAAATACAAAAACTAAAACTGATAATAATTGATTTAATATGTTTAATAAGTTGTTAGTTAATTGTGACAAATAACATTTAAAAGTTTATTGTCAACTAAAAATTAAATTTAAATTTGAAACATCTAATTTTAACAATCCAAACATGTCAATTACAGAACTCAATGATTTAACAACTCAAGTCCGGCGCGATATTTTGCGTATGGTTCACAAAGTAAATTCAGGTCACCCTGGAGGTTCACTAGGATGCGCAGAATTTCTTGTTGCTTTATATTCAGAAATTATGAACAGAAATGAGGGGTTTGACATGGATGGCCAAGGGGAGGATTTGTTTTTTCTTTCTAATGGTCATATCTCACCTGTAATTTACAGTGTTTTGGCCCGTAGTGGTTATTTTCCAATTAAAGAACTCAATACATTCAGACTACTAGATTCTAGGTTGCAAGGGCATCCTACGACTCACGAGGGGCTTCCTGGAATAAGAATTGCATCAGGATCTTTAGGACAAGGTTTGTCTGTGGCTATTGGTTCGGCGCACGCAAAAAAATTAAACAACGATCCAAATCTTGTTTACAGCCTTCATGGAGATGGCGAATTACAAGAAGGACAAAATTGGGAAGCCATAATGTATGCTTCAGCCAAAAAAGTAGATAACATCATCGCAACTGTTGACCTTAATGGAAAACAAATAGATGGTGCAACAGAAGATGTCTTAAATATGGGAAGCTTGAAAGCAAAATTTGAAGCCTTTGATTGGACAGTAATTGAAGTAAAAAACGGAAATGATATAGCATCTATTTTAGAAGGAATGTCTACAGCTAAAGCCGCGACTGGTAAAGGTCAACCAGTATGTGTACTCCTTAAAACAATGATGGGAAATGGCGTAGATTTTATGATGCATACCCATGCATGGCATGGTAAAGCCCCTAATGATGAACAACTTGCATCGGCTTTAGAACAAAACCCAGAAACACTTGGCGATTATTAATATTCAAAATCCATTAAAATGAAAACATATACATACACAGAAAAAAAAGACACTAGAAGTGGTTTTGGAGCTGGACTAGCCGAAATTGGAAGAACAAACCCCAATGTTGTTGCACTTTGTGCAGACCTTATTGGATCCTTAAAAATGGATACTTTTAAAAAAGAAAATCCAGATCGCTTTTTTCAAGTTGGTATTGCAGAAGCAAATATGATGGGAATTGCCGCTGGACTTACCATTGGTGGTAAAATTCCTTTCACTGGTACTTTTGCAAATTTCTCTACTGGGCGTGTATATGATCAAATACGTCAGTCGATTGCCTACTCTGGCAAGAATGTAAAAATCTGTGCATCACACGCCGGCCTTACGCTTGGAGAAGATGGTGCTACACACCAAATTCTTGAAGATATTGGGTTGATGAAAATGTTGCCAGGAATGGTTGTTATTAATCCTTGTGATTACAATCAAACAAAAGCCGCAACCATTGCTATTGCAAAACACAAAGGGCCTGTTTATTTACGTTTTGGTAGGCCATCGGTTCCAATTTTCACACCCGAAAATCAAACTTTTGAAATTGGAAAAGCCATTAAGTTGACCGAGGGTACAGACGTTACAATTGCTGCTACTGGACATTTGGTTTGGGAGGCCCTCGAAGCATCAAAAGAATTGAATGCCAAAGGGATATCTGCGGAAGTCCTAAACTTTCATACCATTAAACCTCTAGATGAAAAAGCACTATTAGAGTCTGTGGCCAAGACGGGCTGCATTGTTTCTGCTGAAGAACACAATCATTTGGGTGGACTTGGTGAAAGTATTGCACGAGTTCTTGGACAAAACGCACCAACACCTCAAGAATTTGTTGCTACCAATGATACCTTTGGAGAATCTGGCACACCAGCACAACTAATGAAAAAGTATGGTTTAGATGCTTCTTCAATTGTTGAAAAAGCTTTAAAAGTTATCGGAAGAAAATAATAATAAGAATTACTTTAAAACAAAAAAACCCACAACTTGTGGGTTTTTTGTTATTTGTAAACTAAAAATATTAGTTGATTGTTGCAGCATCTGTACTGTCTAAGTAATTTGGAATACCATTTCCATTGGTATCTTCAAGTGTAATAAGTTTGGCCGAAAACGTTCCATCATCTTTAGCCTCTATAGTTGTAAAGAATTGATTAGAATTTAATGGCGTTAGTGCTTGCAATTGTGCTTCTAGACCAGAACGGCTTGAATCTGTATACTCTGTGTATAGAACCTCTCGGAATGTTTTATAGCCGTCTCCATCATCATCGCTGTCATCAAAATTATAAAAACGATCACCGTCTGTATTATCATCAAAAACGTCCATGTTATTGTCTTCGTCTTCCATATAGCTAGGAATAAAATCATTATCATGGTCCATAACTTGATATTGATAGAGTTCAAATTTAAACACCAAGCAAGAATATGGCGATATTCCTGTGGTAGAATTACTAAAATAGCCCAAACCAGAAGGTAAAAACATCACACCTATACCATAATTTTCAAAGGTGACCGTTCCGTCACTGTTATTCGAAAATGCATCAGAGGTCTTAAATTGGGGGATCACTCGATTCCATCCTGGAACAACAGCTATTAATTCCAAGTCAATAGGATTTATGGAGCTATCAAAAACCTCATCATCCATGGTATTACCTACATAATTCACACGAACTTGATCGGTAAAATGAGGATGATCACCAAGACCTTCTTCAATACTCAAAATATAATAGGTATAGCTAACATCTTTGTATGTTGTTGTTTTTGCTTCTACGACATCGGACAATAATGTGGTGTTTGGTGGCTGGGTTTCACCTTCTTCAAGTTTTGTAATCACAATATCATTTAGGGTTGGATATGTTGTGAGCGCATTCAACGCTCCGGAATTGTAATAGTGTGTTTCAAAATAATTTTGAAGTGTATCCATGTCGCTTGCCTGTTGCTCGGCACGATCTCTTGGAGGAGTTGATGTTGTTTCATCGTCGTCTTTACTACAAGTAAAAACAAAAAACAATAAGGATAATACAAAAAGGACATTAAGCTGATTTCTCATAATATTACTTTTGGAGCTGCAAGATACAATATTATGCTATTTTTGTGGAATAGAAAATAGAGTTTTAATTAAAAATATGAGGATTGATAAGTTTTTATGGTGCTTGCGCTACTTCAAAACAAGGACAATGGCTTCAACTGCTACAAAAAAAGGACATGTTCGTGTCAACGATGCTGTAGTAAAACCAAGCAGAGAAGTTTATCCTACAGATAAAATTAGTGTTCGTATCAATCAAGTCAATTATCAATTAAATGTTCTAGATCTTCCAAAAAGCCGAGTGGGTGCAAAATTAGTTGACATTTATAGACAAGATACCACACCAAAATCGGAATTTGAAGCAAAGGAACTTTTGAAATATTCCAAAGATTATTATAGAAAAAAAGGCGAAGGACGCCCAACCAAAAAAGATCGTAGAGATATTGAAGGCTATTTAGATTTTGATGAAAATTAAAATAATTGATAACCAAGTTGAAATGTCTTTTTTATATTTGAAAAAAAGAGTTGTATGGCACTAACACAAAATTGCATCCTAAATCATCAAGAAATTGATCATAAAATTAAACGTATTGCATATCAGATTTATGAATCTAATGTTGAACAAAAAGAAATTATTCTGGCTGGAATTTATTCCAATGGGTATATATTGGCCGAAAAAATAAAGCAACAATTAGAAAAAATTTCAGAAATAAAAGCAAAATTGTGTACGGTCAAAATCAACAAAAAAAACCCCACTGAAAAAATAACGACTTCGTTAAATCAAGACGATTACGCAAACAAATCCTTAGTTTTGGTTGATGATGTATTACACTCTGGTACTACATTGATTTATGGGGTGAAACATTTTTTGGACACGCCTTTGACACAGTTTAAAACTGCTGTTCTAGTGAACAGAAATCATAAAAAATATCCTGTAAAAGCAGATTTTAAAGGGATTTCACTATCCACCTCACTACATGAACATATTGATGTTATTTTTGATGGAAAAAACTCAAAAGTTGTGCTCGTCTAATTCAAGTTGAATTTTACTTACAATTTCTTCAATCGGTATATCATCTACTGAAATGCTCCATTGCGCTTGATTGTAATACTTAGAACGTTCGAATAAATGCTTGGCAATAAATTCCGCCAAATCGTCATTATTAATATTAGCAATTAATGGACGTTTAGATTTTTCTAAAATCAAACGATTTTTAAGCGTTCCTACAGAGCTTTTTAGATATATTGTAAACACGTCAGAGTGCTCATTCAAAAATGTCATTGTATTGCCATAACAAGGCGTACCTCCACCAAGAGCGAGAATACTATTTGTGTGATTTCTACAAATTTTTTGAACGGCTTTAACTTCGAGTTTTCGAAATTCAATATGCCCTCTTTTTTCAAATAAATCAGCAATAGACAGTTGTTCTTGCTGTTCTATATAATGGTCTAAATCCAAAAACTTATACCCTTTCAAATTGGCAAGTATTTTTCCAACGGATGATTTTCCAGAACCCATATATCCTAACAAAACGACTATCATGATGGTATAGAATTAATTTTGAACCCACATATTGTAGTAATACAAAAAAACAAAAAAATATTGAAAAAAAAAGGTTGTAATATTAATTAAACACATTATCTTTGCAGCCGCTATTAGCAAGTCCATATGACTTGGTAGCTCAGTTGGTAGAGCATCTCCCTTTTAAGGAGAGGGTCCTGGGTTCGAGCCCCAGCCAAGTCACAAAAAAAGTTAAGCGCTGTCTTAACTTTTTTTTTCTTCAATAACTATTGCGCACGTGGCGGAATTGGTAGACGCGCTAGCTTGAGGGGCTAGTGGGAGTTATTCCCGTGGAAGTTCGAGTCTTCTCGTGCGCACTTTTAGACTTAAAGGTGTCTTTTTCATTATTTTTTTGTACTTTAGTCGAACCAAATCTTTAAAATAATGAACACCACTGAAAACGCTTTTAGTATAAAAGACCTTGAAAATATTTCTGGCATAAAAGCACACACCATCCGCATTTGGGAAAAACGATACAACCTACTACAACCCAAACGTACGGAAACTAACATCAGACATTACGATCTTCATAACCTTCAAAAACTGCTTAATATTAGTTTTTTGAATAATAATGGATTTAAGATTTCCAAAATTGCTGCTCTAGACGAATCTGAATTGGCACCAAAAACCAGAGAGCTGGCTTTTTTAGGTAAAAGTGATAGTCAAGCTATTGTTGCTTTTAAATTGGCAATGCTAAATTTTGACCAAGCACTTTTTTATAACACCTATAATAGTTTGTTAGAAGAAAAAACATTCAGACAAATTTTTTATGATGTCTTCTTACCTCTTCTTTACGACCTTGGAATGTTATGGCAAACAAATTCAATAACCTCATCTCACGAGCATTTTCTAACGGTACATATAAAACAAAAAATTCTAATTCATATTGAACGGCTACAAAGTATAGACCCCCGCCCTAGTGATAAAACATTTGTATTATTTCTACCTGAAAATGAAACACATGACTTGGGATTATTGTTTATCAATTATGAAATCTTAAGTTTGGGATACCACACCATATTCTTAGGTGAAAATATTCCATTAGACAATCTAAAACATATTAATAAACTTTATGATGATATTACCTACGTCTCTTATTTTACTGTAAAACCTAATGATAATTCTGTTCAAAAATATTTAAAGAAATTTTCTAAGTGTTATCTAAAAAACAGTGATAAAAAAGCAAAATTCATTGGACATAAAACTCGAAATATTAATCCAAATAAAATTCCAGAGCAAATAAAGTTGTACAGCAAAATTGAAGATTTAGTTAAAGATTTGTAAAAAAGTTTACAAACCACCCCTCTGTTTAGTCTTTTCACTACTTTTATACACAAATGAAAAAGACTATACACATAATTGGTTCAGGATTCTCGTCCCTTGCAGCTTCATGTTATCTAGCAAAAGCAGGTTATGAAGTTACTATTTTTGAAAAAAACGAAACCATAGGTGGACGTGCTCGACAGCTCAAAAAAAATGGATTTACATTCGATATTGGTCCTACATGGTACTGGATGCCTGATGTTTTTGAACGCTTTTTTGGAGATTTTGACAAACATCCCTCAGAGTATTATGTTCTAGAAAAACTTAACCCTGCATACAGTGTATACTTCGGAAAAAATGACGCGATAACAATCGAAAATTCATTGAAAAAGATTTGCCAAACTTTTGAAAAAGAAGAACTAGGCAGCTCAAAACAATTAATGGAATTTATTGCCGGCGCCAAAAGCAATTATGATATTGCAATAAAAGATTTAGTTTACAAACCGGGAGTTTCTCCTCTTGAACTCATAACTCCAAAAACAGTATTGAAAGTCAATCAATTTTTGAGCACCATCAAGCGTGATGTTCGAAAAAAATTCAAAAATAATAGACTCGCACAAATACTAGAGTTTCCTGTTTTGTTTCTTGGTGCAAAACCAAGCGACACTCCATCTTTTTATAATTTTATGAACTACGCCGATTTTGGACTGGGGACCTATCATCCAAAAAAAGGGATGTACCAAGTAATTTTGGCAATGGAAGCCCTTGCAAAAGAGCTAGGTGTTACCATTAAGACAAATGCAAATGTTGAGTCTATTATAGTAGAAAATGGTACTGCAAATGGTATTGTGGTTAATGGTAAAAAAGAAACGTGTAATCTTGTATTGAGTGGTGCAGATTATCATCATACAGAAACACTTTTGGAAGAAAAGTACAGGCAATATTCTGTGCGCTATTGGGATAAAAAAACATTTGCGCCATCATCACTTCTTTTTTATGTAGGATTTGATAAAAAACTAAAAAACGTTGATCATCATACACTATTTTTTGATGTCGACTTTGATGTACATGCAGAGGCTATTTACGACAATCCTGCTTGGCCAGAAAAACCACTTTTTTATGCAAGTTTCCCAAGTATTACAGATGATTCTTGTGCCCCAAATGGTAAAGAGGCAGGGATTTTCTTAATTCCACTTGCACCAGGATTGGAAGACACACCAGAACTACGAGAAGAGTATTTTGAAAAAATAATTAACCGTTTTGAAGACCTAACACAACAAGATGTTAAAAAAAATATTATCTTTAAGGAGTCCTTTTGTGTAAATGACTTTATAAAAGACTATAATTCGTACAAAGGAAACGCTTATGGAATGGCCAATACGCTATTGCAAACAGCATTTTTGAGACCAAAACTAAAAAGTAAAAAAGTTAAAAAATTATATTTTACAGGGCAGCTTACTGTCCCTGGACCTGGAGTACCTCCATCCCTTATCTCTGGAAAACTAACTGCCGAACTTATTCAAAAAGTTTTATAATAGAAATTTTTGTTATGGATTAAAAGTTTGAATTTATGAAATCTATTTTCGACACTGTATCAAAAGATTGCAGTAAAATTGTCACCAAAACCTACAGCACATCTTTTTCGATGGCAACCAAAATGTTGGCAAACTCCATTCGTCAGGACATCTATAATATTTATGGATTTGTCCGTTTGGCAGATGAAATTGTTGATTCATTTCACAACTATCCAAAAAAAGAATTGTTCTCAAAATTTGAAACAGATTTGGAAATTGCCCTACAGAATAAAATAAGCCTCAACCCAATTTTAAATGCTTTCCAACATACGTATCACAATTATAATATAGACCGCGAGCTTGTTGATTCTTTTATGAATTCTATGCGTTTGGATTTGCACAAATCGGAATACAAAACAGAGGAAGAATATAAAAATTATATTTACGGCTCAGCAGATGTTGTAGGTCTGATGTGCTTAAAAGTTTTTGTCAATGGAAATGAAGAAAAATACAATTCACTTAAAGCATCAGCAATGGCATTAGGTTCAGCATTTCAAAAAGTAAATTTCTTGAGAGATTTAAAAGCAGATCATGATGAGCTTAACAGAACTTACTTTCCAAATACTGATTTAAATAATCTTGATGAAATAGCAAAACAGCACATCATAAATGATATTGAAAATGATTTTGCAAAAGGACTGAGTGGAATTAAATTATTACCTATTGAAGCAAAATTTGGTGTTTTTATGGCTTATCGCTATTACAGTCAATTACTTAAAAAACTAAAGAAAACCCCTGCGCTTGAAATTAAAAATACTAGAATTCGAGTGCCTAATTATAAAAAAGTAGAGTTGCTTACACGCAGCTATGTCAAATATCATTTAAATCTATTATAACCAAATCATTATGAACACACTTTTATGGATCGTTGTTTTTCTGGGTACTTTCAGCATTATGGAATTTATGGCCTGGTTTACACACAAATACATTATGCATGGTTTTTTGTGGAGTTTACACAAAGATCACCATCACAAAGACCACAACAGTTGGTTTGAGCGCAACGATGCGTTTTTTATTTTTTACGCCGTTGTAAGTATGACCTGCTTTTACTTTTGGAGTTACGAAGGATTTTGGGCAGGACTTCCAATTGGACTCGGGATTATGGCTTATGGTGCAACATACTTTGTAGTGCATGACATTTTTATTCACCAACGTTTTAAAATGTTTCGTAATGCAAACAACTGGTATGCAAAAGGGGTTCGTCGTGCTCATAAAATCCACCATAAACACTTAGGAAAAAAAGATGGGGAATGCTTTGGTATGCTGGTCGTTCCTTTCAAATATTTTAAAAAATAAGTTGTGAATTCCCTCTATTTATGGCTTAATATTGGATCTATTTCTATACCTTTTTTGTATAGTTTCCACCCTAGACTTCAATTACATAAACATTTTAAATGGCTTTTTTTATCTCTAATTTTGACCATGGGAATTTTTATTCCTTGGGATGTAATTTTTACTATAAATGATATTTGGGGGTTTAATCCAGATTACTTTTTAGGGGTTAAAATTTTCAGTCTTCCTTTGGAAGAATGGCTTTTTTTTATTTGTATTCCGTTTGCTTGTGTGTTTACACACTATGCCCTTTTGCTGTATTTTCCAAAAATGAAACTCAATAAAAAAACAACACAATATATTGCTTATGCTTTAATGATTCTACTGGCTATAATTGTTGTCTTAAATATTGATAAATGGTATACTGTGATCAATTTCTCTCTTGCTATTCCTTTAACTTGGATTGTGTTTAATCATAATCTAAAATTGCTTCAACACTTTTTCCTTACATTTTTAGTGATGCTTATCCCTTTTTTTATTGTTAATGGGGTTCTAACAGGCAGTTGGATAGAAAACCAAGTCGTTTGGTACAATAATGCTGAAAATTTGGGCTTACGTATAGGAACTATCCCTGTAGAAGATAGTATTTATGCCTACTCTATGATATTGATGAATTTATTTCTTTTTGAATATTTTAGCTTAAAGCATAAAAAAAACGCCTAAAAAATTTAAGCGCTTTAGTTTTATATTGTTAAACTCAATTAAGCGTTTTGCTTTTTTATCAAATTAAGTGCAGAACCTTCATTAAACCATTCTATTTGAGAATCATTGTAGGTATGATTTACAGAAATAATATCTTTAGAACCATTGGCATGAACAACTTCAATGTTTAGTGGCTTATTAGGAGCAAATTGGTCTAAATCCAAAAAGTTGAACGTATCATCTTCTTGAATCAGGTCATAATCAGATTCATTGGCAAAAGTTAGACCTAGCATTCCTTGTTTCTTTAAGTTTGTTTCATGAATACGTGCAAAAGATTTTACAATCACAGCCGCAACACCCAAATGACGTGGCTCCATAGCGGCATGCTCACGAGATGAACCTTCTCCATAGTTATGATCTCCTACAACTACGGTATAAATTCCAGCAGCTTTGTAGGCGCGTTGGGTTTTTGGTACAGCATCATACTCACCATTCAATTGATTTTTAACAAAATTAGTTTTCATATTAAAGGCATTTACAGCACCTATCAAACAATTATTGGAAATGTTATCCAAATGACCTCTATAACGTAACCATGGCCCAGCCATTGAAATATGATCTGTTGTACATTTTCCATGGGCTTTGATGAGGAGTTTTGCACCTGTTATTTGATTTCCAATTGGTACAAATGGTGTCAATAATTCCAGTCGCTCTGAATCTTCTGCAACAACAACCTCTACTCCACTTCCGTCTTCTACAGGTGCTAAATACCCTGCATCTTCTACTGCAAATCCTTTTTCAGGTAATTCAAATCCAGTAGGTTCATCCAGCTTTACAGCATCTCCATTTTCATTGATTAGTGTGTCTGTAATTGGATTAAAGTCCAGTCGCCCTGCAATCGCAATTGCAGCAACCATTTCTGGTGAAGCCACAAAAGCATGAGTATTTGGATTTCCATCAGCACGTTTTGCAAAGTTTCTATTAAAAGAATGTACAATACTGTTTTTTGGAGCATTTTTTGGATCATCATAACGCGCCCATTGACCAATACACGGACCACAGGCATTAGTGAAAATCTTAGCATCTAACTTTTCAAAAACATTTAAAATTCCATCACGATCGGCAGTGTAGCGTACTTGTTCTGATCCTGGGTTAATTCCAAATTCAGCTTTAGTTTTTAGTCCTTTGTCTAAGGCTTGTTGTGCAATTGATGCTGCACGTGATAAATCTTCATAAGAAGAATTTGTACAAGAACCGATCAAGCCCCACTCTACTTTTAGTGGCCAGTCATTGGATTGTGCTTTTTCAGTCATTGTTCCTACTGGTGTCGCCAAATCTGGTGTAAATGGGCCATTCAAATGTGGCATAAGTTCAGACAAATTAATTTCAATTAATTCATCAAAATATTGCTCGGGATTGGCATAGACTTCAGCATCGGCTGTAAGATATTCTTTAACTTCATTTGCAGCATCAGCAACGTCATTTCTATCTGTTGCACGAAGATAACGTTCCATAGAGGCATCATATCCAAAAGTTGATGTTGTTGCACCAATTTCGGCACCCATGTTACATATAGTTCCTTTTCCAGTACATGACATCGATTCTGCTCCTGGACCAAAATATTCAACAATGGCACCAGTTCCACCTTTTGCAGTCAAAATTCCTGCAACTTTTAGGATGACATCTTTTGGCGCTGTCCATCCAGAGAGTGTTCCCGTAAGTTTTACTCCAATAAGTTTTGGAAATTTCAATTCCCAAGGCATTCCTGCCATAACATCTACGGCATCAGCACCACCAACTCCAATTGCAACCATTCCTAGGCCTCCAGCATTTACGGTGTGAGAATCTGTTCCAATCATCATTCCGCCAGGAAAAGCATAGTTTTCTAATACGACTTGATGGATGATTCCTGCCCCTGGTTTCCAAAATCCAATTCCATATTTATTTGAAACGGATTCCAAGAAGTTAAAAACTTCGTTACTATTGTTGAGAGCAAACTGCAAGTCTTTTGATGCACCTACTTTAGCTTGAATCAAATGATCACAATGCACTGTTGTTGGTACAGCAACTTTCTTTTTTCCTGCTTGCATGAATTGCAAAAGTGCCATTTGGGCAGTTGCATCTTGACATGCAATTCTATCGGGAGCAAAGTCAACATAATCTTTACCTCTTTCGAAAGCTTTAATTATTTTCGAATCCCAAAGATGGTTATATAATATTTTTTCTGAAAGTGTGAGTGGTCTACCTACAATTTTTCGCGCTTTGTCTACGCGCTCTGGCATCTGTTGGTATACTTTTTTTATAATGTCTATATCGAAAGCCATAGTATTGAATTTTAATCGGGGTTAAATGTACAAATTTATGTGTAATCTTTTGGCAATAAAAAACCAAATTATATTGAAATTTTTAGAATAAACTTTCAATAATTTTTTCAATGCTAATTCCCTCTGCAGCTGCTTTATAATTTTTAATAATTCTATGTCTAAGAACACTTATTGCCACTGCCTGAACATCCTCAATATCTGGAGTGTATTTCCCATGAAGTACAGCATGTGTTTTGGCAGCTAAAATTAAATTTTGAGAGGCTCTTGGTCCTGCACCCCAATCTGCAAATTGACTGACAAGTTCAGAAGTACGCTCGGTATTGGGCCTAGATTTAGAGCTCATTTCAACAGCATATTCTATAACATTTTCTGCAACTGGTATTTTTCGAATAAGTTGTTGAAATTCTAAAACCTCTTTACCATCAAAAATAACGTCTAAAGTAGTGGTATTGTTTGTTGTTGTTTGCTTTACCACCTCAACTTCTTCAGAGAAAGAAGGATATTCTAAGTTTATGGCAAACATAAAGCGGTCGAGTTGTGCTTCTGGTAGTGGATATGTTCCTTCTTGTTCAATTGGGTTTTGAGTGGCTAAAACAAAATAGGGCTGATTCAGTTCGTAGCGATGGCCCGCCACAGTAACAGAGCGTTCTTGCATGGCTTCTAAAAGCGCTGCTTGGGTTTTTGGAGGTGTTCTGTTGATTTCATCAGCCAAAATAATATTTGAAAATACGGGGCCTTTAATAAATTTAAATTGACGATTGTTATCCAAAATTTCACTTCCCAAAATATCACTTGGCATCAAATCTGGTGTAAATTGAATACGCTTAAAATCGAGCCCAAGGGTTTTGGCAATGGTATCTACCATTAAAGTTTTTGCTAGACCTGGCACACCAACTAGAAGAACGTGACCGCCAGAAAAAATTGAAATTAAAATTTGCTCTATTACTACATCTTGACCAATAATAATTTTTGCAATTTCTTTTTTAAGCAATTTATATTTCTTGACATAGTTGTCTATGGCAGTAACTTCAGACATTGTTAGTTTTTAATTTTAAACCAGTTACTATTAAAATCACAAGATCTCAACTCGCCATTAATTTTAATGTACGTGTCCATTATTTTTTCTTCTTGCCATTCAGAAATTGCATTGAGCTGTTTTTCTTGAAGTGCAAGTGATTTAATTTTTAAATAATCTTTTGCAAATTCTGCTTCATGCTCATCTGTACGTTGAGTAACAGTAAGGATTTTAAATTTGATAGGATTTGCACGGTCTTGATCTTTGTAGACCGGACTTACTTCATTGTCTTTCAAATCTTGAATTTGAGCATACAATTCTGGATCCATTTTAGTAAGTTCAAAATTATAATCTTGTGTTTCTGGATTACGTAACTGGCCTCCATCATATTTTGTTTCTTTTTCGTCACTTGCTTCTTTGGCTGCTTCTGCAAAAGAAATATCACCATCTACAATACTTTGTCTAACTTTTTCCAATTTTTCTTTGGCAGCTGCAATGGCATCATCAGTCATTTTTGGACGCAACAAAATATGTCGAACATCGTATTCTTGACCACGAATTTTTTCAAGGTATAAAATGTGATATCCAAAATCTGTTTTGAAGGGTTCTGAAATGTCTCCTTCCTCTAATGAAAATGCCACTTCTCTAAATTCTTTTGCCATCCTTGGCTGTTTTCTGTTAAGGGTGTACTTCCCTCCTGTTCGTTTAGATCCAGGGTCTTCTGTGTATAGTACAGCTTTTGTTGTAAAACTTGCGCCGTTGTCTAAAACATCAGCTCTAAATTCTCTAAGTCTTTTTATTACTTTATCAATTTCTTCTTGAGTAGTTTCAGGAATAACAACAATTTGTGCGACACGTAATTCTGTTCCAAAAAGAGGGCGTTCATCTTCTGGTATTTTATTAAAAAACTGCCGAACTTCTTCTGGGGTAACTTCAATTTCTTCAACAATTTTTTGTTGCATCATTGATGCCATTTTACCATTTTTATTGAGCTCATACATTTCATCTCTCAGCTCTTGCTCCGAAGATTTGTTGTAATATGCCACCAACTTGTCCATAGAGCCTATTTGTTGTGCAAATCCCTCTATTTGTTGATCAACATAGGATCGTATTTCGGCATCATTTACTTCAATACTATCCAAAATTGCATGATGCATATACAATTTGTCTTCCAATAATTTTCCAAAAAGCTGACACCTTGTGATATCTTTTGTTGAAACACCACTGGCTTCAAGTTGTGCAAATTGCTTGTCAATATCAGAATCGAGAACAACAAAATCACCCACTACGGCAGCAACACCATCGACTTTTATAAGTTGGGTAGAGTCAACTTTAATTTCTTTGAGTTCTTCTTGTTTTTCGTCTTGAATAATTTCTTGAGCTGAAGAAAGCTGAGTTAGCATTAAAGCACTTAGGCCTGCAATTATGGATAGGGACTTATTCATAAATTTCAAAGTTTTTATTTTTAATGGCATCATTCACAATTTCATTTTTAAGTTGTCCAACAAGCTTCAATTTGCGTTGATTAATGATAATTTGGCGCAGAGTTGGCAGCACATATTCTATTGGGGCTTGCATACCAGTGGCAAGCACTTCATTTATTTGTATCAAATATAACTCTAAAGAATCGTTGAGCTGAATAAAATTTGGTTTTTTTAACAGCAACTTATTAAATCCTTTTTGCAATGGCTTTATTTTTGAAATCACTTGATCGGCTTTTATCCATATAGAATCATTTAAAAAGAAGGAATTGAACTGAATTGAAATGGTATCCAAAATAGCTCGATCATCAGTGTTATAACGCTTAAAGCGGCGCTTAATTTCATTTGCGTTTGAAATATTTGATTTTATGTTGATATATCGCAGTTTCAAAAGGCTTTCTTTCAAAACAAATAATTCTTTGTTTTGATTGTAAGTTACACTTAGCTCTGTATTTGTAATACTGGTATCTAAATTACGTTTTACCAATGCTTGCAAATACGCCGAGGTGTACAAATCTGTTCTGTATTGTTGCACAAGTGACTCAAAATCTTCTAATTGTTTTTCTTCCAGATTTAGTGTAGCACCATCAATAAGTAATTGTTGTGTCGCCCAGTTTCTTAATTTTGTTTGGATTTGAAGAAGACTGTCTTCTGAACTCAAACCCTCAAACTCTGTTAAATCTATATCCTCGACCATAAAGAACGTGTCATTTACGCGAGCAATAGGGGTTCCTTCAACTTTTGATTTTGAAAAATCACAAGCTTCGAAAAATAGAAATATTACACCAAAAACTAAAAAAAATTTTCTCATTCGTTAGAAATCTTTTGTTTTAATTCATTCAGTACATTTTGATTTACGGAGAATGAATATTTACCACGTAATGCTTGAATCCAATTTTGTTCTAGCAAATTTTGATAACTTGATATAACTGCTCCTCTGGCTTCTTCAAAGTTTAATACTTTTTCTGATTGTTGTTCTAAGATATGCAGAATAACATAACTATCCTCTAAATTAAAAATTTTAGAAATACCTGTTTCAAAAACGACGTTCTTTGGTAAAAGTGAACTTCCTATTTCAAAAGTTCCAGATGAAAAAATAACATTTTGGTTTTTTGCATTCACTACTTTTGAAACCTCGTCGTTTGATGTATTTTTATCCCACAATTTCTTCACTTTTTTCAAAGTGCTTTTTTTATCAGATCGCGCTATTGTACCTGATATGTTTTTTGGTGAAATAAATTTTGAAGCATTACTTTTGTAATGTTCCAAAAGACCCAATGAATCGTTTTTGGCTCTGTTCCAAATTTTTTCTTCCATAATATCAAACAGCAACAATCCCTCTTCATACTCCCTAAGAACATTGGCATATTCAGCATTTTCAAAAGGAAGTTGATCTTTTTTGTACTGTATCAAATTATTTTCTAAAAAAGTGTTGTAATGATCCTCTAGAGATTTTTTTGTTTTTAAATTATTATTCAAAAAGGATAAGAAATCACCATAAGACAAAACACGATTTTTAATCTTAATTAATTGACTTTCAGAGCTCACTCTTTCATTTAAAATCCACCCACTTTTATCTTTATTTTTTTTATAAAGCGTTGAAATCATATTCGATTTTGGTGCTTGAACTTGGTATTGATCTTTTATTGAGGCCAGCATTCTTTTCTTTATAACTTGAGATCTAGTGTCGCGTTTTACTTTTTTGTCTAAATCAAATTTTAATTGTTCAAAACTCTCTATTGGTTTTTTATCCAAAAGTTTAATAATATGCCACCCATACTTGGTTTGTATTGGATTTGAAATGGCACCTACATCCAGACTAAATGCCGTGTCTACAAACAGCTCTGAATTAATTTCACCAGATTTAAAAGGTTTTAATTTCCCGCCATTGACGGCAGAACTTTTATCATCTGAATATTGTTTGGCCAAATTTTCAAACGATTCTCCTTGTTGTATCAAACGATACAATTCATTGATCCGTTGCTCAGCAGTTTGTTCTGTATCCTTTGATTTTTTGGCAATCATAATATGTGCCGCTTCTGCCTGCCCTAGTGAAGGTCTTTTGTTTAACACCTTTACAACATGGTATCCAAACTGAGTTTTGAAAGGTTGAGAAATTTCACCAACTGGTGTATTATAGGCTGCGTTTTCAAAATCATATACCATTTTAAAAGCAGAAAAATAGCCTAAATCCTCTACAAAAATATCATTCCCATTATGAATGCTTTTCTTTAAAGTTTCAAAACTTTCATTTAAAAATCGAGAACGATATTGTCGAATTTGATTCAGTGCAGATAAGGTATCTTGCCCTGTTAATCGAACAAGAATGTGTTGTGCCTTTACCTCTTCTTTAGTTCTGTTATATGCTTCTTGAAGTAGCTCTGATGTAACTTTTTTATCTCTTAAATAAGTATTGATTAATTGATTTTTATATTTCTCATACTCATCTAAATAGCGCTGTTTTTTATCAAACCCTTCAGATTTGGCATCGGCAACTTTCAATTTATAATTGATGAATAGTTCTAAATAATCTTCAATCCCTTTTTGACTTTCATCCTCTATGAGTTGAATATTTTTATTATAAACATTCATAAACTCATCTACTGAAATTTCTTCTTTGTTTATAGTTAATAATGCATCTGTATTTTTGGGTTGATCTTGAGCAAAACTCAACCAGAAACACAAAATACTTGTAATTGATAAGAATACACGCATTTATTTATTTGATTTATGAAATTGTAAGTTAAAAATTTGAGTCAATTTTAATAAAAATTGTTCAAATTATATAAAATTATCTCGAATAGTTTGGTGCTTCCTTGGTGATCATCACGTTGTGTGGGTGACTCTCACTAATTCCTGAAGAAGTGATTTTGACAAATTTCCCTGTATTTTTGAGAGTTTGAATATCTTTTGCACCACAATAGCCCATTCCAGCACGTATACCTCCAACAAATTGATGAATACTTTCGTATAGGTCTCCTTTGTAAGGTACACGACCAACAATACCTTCTGGAACTAACTTTTTAATATCATCTTCAACATCTTGAAAATAACGGTCTTTGCTACCCTCTTTCATGGCTTCAACTGAGCCCATACCTCTGTATGATTTAAACTTTCGGCCTTCATAGATGATGGTCTCTCCCGGAGATTCTTTTGTACCAGCAAGTAGTGATCCAAGCATTACACAATCGGCTCCTGCTGCTAAAGCTTTTGGAATATCTCCAGTATATCGAATACCTCCATCAGCAATAACAGGAACATCAGAATCTTTGAGTGCTGTTGCCACTTCTAGTACTGCAGAAAATTGTGGAAATCCTACGCCAGCAACAACACGAGTAGTGCATATAGATCCTGGACCAATACCTACTTTTACGGCATCTGCTCCAGCTTCAACTAAGTATTTTGCAGCATCTGCTGTAGCAATATTTCCAACGACTACATCGAGGTTAGGAAATTCTGATTTTATATTTTTAAGTACAGAAACTACACCTTTTGTATGACCATGTGCTGTATCTATAATAATTGCATCTATTCCGGAACTAACCAATGCTTTTGTACGCTCCAAAGCATCGTGTGTAACTCCAATAGCTGCTGCAACACGCAAACGCCCATATTGATCTTTGTTTGAAATTGGTTTTTGAGATAATTTTGTAATGTCTCTAAAAGTGATTAAACCAATGAGTTTAAAATCTCCATCAACGACTGGAAGTTTTTCTATTTTATTATTTTGGAGAATAACTTCTGCTTCTTCAAGTGATGTTCCCTCGGAAGTTGTTACCAAATTTTCAGAAGTCATTACTTCTGTTATTGGTCGATTATCATTTTTTTCAAATCTTAAATCTCTATTTGTGACAATACCTTTAAGAAAACCATTGTTATCAACTATAGGAATTCCTCCAATGCTATGTTCTTTCATGCTTTGTTTGGCATCACTAACAATAGCATCTAAATCTAGTGTAACAGGATCGATAATCATACCACTTTCGGCGCGTTTTACTTTGCGCACTTCTATGGCTTGTTGACTTATAGTCATATTTTTATGTAAAACACCAATCCCTCCTTCTCTGGCAATTGCAATAGCCATAGCACTTTCTGTAACCGTATCCATTGCCGCAGAAACTATGGGCACATTTAAATTGATATTTCGAGTAAATTTTGTTTTGATACTCACTTCTCTTGGCAAAACTTCAGAATAAGCGGGAATCAAAAGGACGTCGTCGTAAGTAAGGCCTTCGCCAACAATTTTTGAAAGATGTGATTGCATTGCAATTAGGTTTAATTGCATGCAAATTTAAGGCTTTTTTTAGTATATATAGCTATAATACAAGATAATATAACAGTTACTAACAGTTCTTATTAATATTATTTATAATTAATCTAAATAAATTTTGTTTAAACTAAAAATGGGTTGTATTTTTGCATTATAAAAATGTAGTTATTTATAATAAGTCTAAATAAATATTATATCATGAAATACAACATCCTACTATTAATAATGTTAAGTTTATCAAATCTAAATGCTCAAAAGTCTAACAAAAAATCAACAGATTCTATACAAAAATTAGATCAAGTGTTTATCAACACTAAAGTCATTTTTGGGAGTAAATATGTTGCCCAAAACAGATCCGGATCGGCCTATTATGTTTCTGCTGAAGAATTAGAAAAATTTAGTTATACAGATATTAATCGTGTGCTAAGAACGGTTCCTGGAGTGTCTATTTATGAAGAAGATGGCTTTGGACTTCGACCAAATATTAGTTTGCGTGGTACGTCACCAGAAAGAAGTGCAAAAATTTCAATTATGGAAGATGGCGTATTGATTGCTCCAGCTCCATATAGTGCCCCTGCTGCCTATTATTTTCCATCAATTGCTCGAATGCAAGCCGTTGAAATTTTGAAAGGAAGTAGTCAAATTCAATATGGACCATTTACTACTGGTGGTGCTATTAATTTGGTAAGCACTCAAATTCCAAATGCATTTAAAGGAAGTCTGAAATCAAGTTTTGGAAGTTTCAATACGCACCAAACTCACCTTAGAATTGGGGATTCAAAATCACAATTTGGATATACATTAGAGTACTTAAAAAATAATTCCAAAGGATTTAAAGATTTATTAGATGATCAAAATACTGGATTTGATAAAAATGATTTTGTTGCAAAATTTAGAGTCAAGAGTCGTGAAAATGCAAAATACCAACAAGCGCTTACATTTAAATTTCAATACTCGGATGAGGTTTCAAATGAAACTTATTTGGGACTAACAGCGTCTGATTTTAAACAATCTCCTTTTATGCGCTATGCAGCCTCTCAAAAAGATAAAATGACGAATAAGCACCAACAGTTTTTACTTACACATGAAATCAACTTTTCAAATTTTTTAAAAGTAACTACTAGCGGATATTACAATGGTTTTGCTAGAAATTGGTATAAATTAAATGACGTCGTTTTTAATGGAAATAAAGTTAAAATTGCTTCAATATTAAACGATCCTACAACATACAATTCCTACATGAATATTATTAGAGGGACATCAAATTCTGATACTGATGCCTTGTTGGTTAAAGCTAATAATAGAGAATATGTTTCAAAAGGCATTCAAACAAAATTAGATTTTCATTGGAACGGCGAGCAAGTTTTTCATGATTTAGAAATTGGTCTCCGTTATCACTATGACGAGGAAGATCGTTTTCAGTGGAAAGATGGTTACAATATGACCAGCAGCGGTCAAATGAATTTAACTACAGCAGCAGAACGTGGTTCTGACGCCAACAGAATTAGTAGTGTAAAAGCTTTTGCGGGGTCTATTTTATATAAATTAAAATATAAAAATTTAACGGTTACTCCTGGAATACGATATGAGGACATTCAGCTACAAAGAGAAAATTTTGGTAGTGATGACCCAAACAGAACTGGGACTGACCTTTCTACAAGAGAAAATAACTTAGCCGTATTTATCCCAGGAATTGGTATGAATTACAAATTCAATAACCAAACTTCAATTTTTGCAGGTATCCATAAAGGATTTTCTCCTCCTGGTAATAAACCAGGACAAAAAGCCGAAGAGAGCATCAACTATGAAATTGGTTCGCGTTTTAATTTCAAGGGGTTACGAGGAGAAATTGTTGGGTTTTACAACGACTACAGCAATCTTTTGGGAAGCGACCTGGCAGCAAGTGGCGGAACAGGTTCCTTGGATCAATTTAATGCAGGAGAAGTCAGTGTAAAAGGAATAGAGCTTTTGTTAAATTATGATTTAATGGAAAAAAACTCAACGTTTTCTATGCCTGTAACTTTTGGCTATACACTAACTGACGCAACGTTTGAAAACAATTTCGGAAGTGACGAAGACTTGTGGGGTGAGGTAGAAAATGGTGATGAATTGCCATACATTGCTAAGCATCAATTCAATACTTCTATTTCTTTGGAGCACAATAAATTTGAGTTGCATTTGAATGGCCGACAAAATGGGGCTTTTAGAACAACTGCTGGAACAGAGAAAATCAATGAAAACAATGGAATAACTTCAAATTTTATTGTTGACTTTTCTGGAAAATATCACATTAAAAATAATTTGAGTATTACTGGCATGGTTATCAATATGTTTGATAACACTTATGCTGTTTCAAAAGTTCCTGCTGGTTTTAGACCTGGTCATCCTTTTGGAATTTATGGCGGAATTGAGTTCCGTTTCTAGTAGTATTTTGAAAATAATTTTGACGCCTCATTGTGCGCGCTTTCAAAAGCAAGCACATTGAGGTTTGTTTCAATTTTTTCAGTTGTAAAGTACGAAATCATCTTCTCTGTAGGCATATTCCCAGTAAGATCATCTTTAGCCATAGGGCAACCTCCAAATCCTTGAATCGCACCATCAAATCGAAGACATCCTGCTTTGAAAGCAGCATCAACTTTTTCATGCCACGATGATGGGTGGGTGTGTAAATGTGCGCCAAACTCCACATCAGAATAGTGTGGAATAAGATGAGAAAAAAGATATGATATCGTCTCTCCAGAAGAAGAACCAATAGTATCACTTAATGATAAAATTCTAACGCCCATATTATGTAGGCGTTCGGTCCACTCGCCTACTACATCTACATTCCAAGGATCGCCATAGGGGTTTCCAAAGGCCATAGACAAATAGACCACAAGTTCTTTATTGTGTTGATGGGTGATTTCTAAAATTTCTTTGAGAACTTCAACAGATTCTGCAATTGTTTTGTGGGTATTTCGCATTTGAAAATTTTCGGAAATAGAAAATGGAAAACCTAAATAATCAATCTCTTTGAATGAAGCTGCTGCTTTTGCACCACGAACATTAGCAATTATAGCCAACAATTTACTATTAGAAACACTAAGGTCTAATTGCGAAAGCACCTCTGCGGTATCCTGCATTTGAGGAATTGCTCTAGGCGATACAAAACTCCCAAAATCAATGGTATCAAATCCAACACGTAAAAGAGACTGAAGGTATTGGATCTTCTTTTTGGTTGGAATAAATGTCTTTATGCCCTGCATGGCATCCCTTGGACATTCAATAATTTTTACACACTTAGGCATGGTTTTGCTTTAGAGCATAAAAATAATATTTATTTAATTAATAGTCTGGACATCCAAAACAGTTGTCATTGTTTAGGAAATCATAGCTTATTGATAGCTCATATACTCCACCTGTTCGTCCAATTTCTGTGACATTAAAATCATAAGAATAACCAAAACGAAAACCCTCCCAGTCCATCCCCACAAAAGCATTGACAGAAGTTAAAAAATGGCTATTCGAATCTG
>CBFHNG010000015.1:0-37353 GCA_965657165.1 Flavobacteriaceae bacterium | reverse complement strand
GATTGCTAATTTTGATAATATTCAGAAAGTGGTTCAACTGTCTGATTTTTTAGATGAAAATGATTCGCAACAAGCTATAAATTTTGCAAAGGAGGCAATTAATGCATTGATGACTAATGGTGAGGTGGATTTTGATGAACGCTTAATTTATAATTCTAATTTAGATTATGACTATAGAAACAAAATGGCAGAAAAAGAAAAAGAAATATTTGATGAGCTTTCCAATTATCAAAAATCACAATATCTAATGAGTGCTCAACAAGCTTGGAATTATGCCGAAATATATTACCCTAATACATTACATAATGGTAAAGGAGATGCATTCAGGCATGCTTTTTGGAATGCTTTGTGTACAGTTAGATTAGGAGAAGCGTTGACTAAAGAATTGACTACTGCTCATGAATCTGATCCACTTGACCCAAATTATATTTATCATTACAAAGAGTCTGAGATGGATTTATTTAATAACGAAAAAGGTAGACAAATAGCCTATGGCTCAGGTAAATTATATCAATTAATAGAAAACTCACTATCAAATGGAGAGTTGAAATATTTAAAACCATTAGGAGCAAGTATTAATGGACAGTATTGTCAAACATGTGCAAATTCAAACTCAACACTCACTTCAACTAATAATTAATAGATGGCAAAATATTATTTAATTAAAATTTTAGTTTTTCTTATGAGTATTTTATTATTAACAGGAATTGTATACTGTTATTTATTTGGACATGAAAAATCAAATAAAATTGTTGTTGAAAATTTTGAAAAATCAATTTCAGATACTTTAATTCCTAACGATAGACGTTCATATTCTGCTCACATATTAAAAATTAGAGGTATAGTTAACGATACTATAATTGTTCAATTTCATGGAAACCATAGATTTAAAGGAAAAATAGATACACTAATTAATTTTTTAGATTATTATGGAGGATATAAGGTAGGATTCAAATTTATACCAAACAAATCAACAAGCGGTAAATTAATAATTGAGCATTCAATACAATAATTCATAATAAAAATCAATATGAAATCAAATTTTATTACTCTTTTTCTAACGCTTTATTTAGTTGGTTTTTCCCAAAATAAAAGTGTAGAGGTTAATTATTCCAAAGAAAATGATGGTTTTGTTTTTATTGCGACAAACAACGAGAATGTCCAACAGGAGATTACCCTAACACTTAAAACCACAAATCTAAGAGGTTATAAAAAACCAATTACCAAGTTGATTCCTGCCAATTCTAGTATTGAAATGATTAAACTTTATTTTATACGAGGTAAAAAAGGAAAATTTAGTTCTCAATATACATATAAAATTAGTATGACAGAAGAAGAACAATTGGCCAAACAAACAAAGCTTCAAAAAAAACGATTTAATGAAAACAATAATTTAAATGAAGGAATTGTGGTTTTCTCTAAGGATGGCTGTCCAAGATGCCATTTTACAACCTCTTATTTGTTGGACAACGATATTGATTTTAGATTTATTAATACATCAGAAGGTGAAGAACAGAATAAAATGATGTGGAGTATTTTAAAAAAGGAAAATCCTCATTTAAGATCTGTTAAACTACCCGTAATAATCGTTAATGGAGAAATGTCTTATAACATAAAAGATTTAAAAAAAATGGTAGAGAATTTAAATAAAAATATTCGTTAATACACTTGAATTCAAAATCAGTTTATTCTTACAAACTAAAGACAAACTAATTTATAAAACTTAATGTTAAAAAAAACCTCAAAAACAACAATTTACCTGCTGTTAATGTTTCAATGGTTAAACGCACAAACAGTTTATGAGTTTAACCATCTTTTAGAATATGAGGTTCAAACTATTGAGTTTTCTAAATCAAATGAAATCATTAATAATAAAAAATACAAAAAATATATTCTAACAGATGCCAATGACAATAATTTTCGAGCAGAGCTCCGCTGGATAGACCAAAAAGATAGTCTGAGTTTTAAATTTACAGATAATAATAATCTGCATTTTTCTTCGGCTTTTAGTCAAGAAGAATTAGAACATGCTGATGTATATACAGTTCCACAAAACTTAGTTATTGTATGTGGATTTGATGATAAAAATGTAAAACATTATCGAAATGTAATTCAGTCTGATACCATAATTAATTCTACCCGTTACAAGCGTTATAAAATTGAAGATATTGATGCCAAACGACAACAGCGAAAAAAAACAAGTAAGGCATATTACATTATTGAACCAGGTACAGAACACCATGGTCCAATTTTTACTCAAGAAGTGTGTTATGAAATATGGAAATCAAATCCTATTTTCCCAAAAGGAATACCAAAAATAAAATACTTTGTTGATTACAGGGGAAATATAACCTATATCGAAACATTATTAAGTGTAGAGAAAATTCATAAAGTGTTGTATGTTGGTAAATTCAAGAGAAGAAATTTTATTGGCAGACCAACTGCTTATGGTAGAAGAATAAAAAAGCGGTTTCATTCATCGCCAACACCCTATTTACCAAGAAATACAGTTATATCTAGGTGTCGCAATATTAATTATTAACCCAAACCACAATGAAACTTAAAATTATATCCCTAGCTCTTTTATTAACCACAATAACTCTGAATGCGCAAAACAAATCACATAAACATTTTAATACAAAAAAAATGATTTGCTATGTAACTTCTACTGATAAAGATGGATTAGTTCGAGGTGTTTGGGTAGAGTCAACTATTGCTAAGTTTTTTTCTGCAATGGAAAAAGATGAGCTAATCAATTATCAAAAAAAGATGAAAAGTAAAGGTCTTGATGTCAATACCATTGGCTATATTGATCAAAAAACGATTGAAGCCCACAAAGAATACAAAAAAGTACTAAAAAAAGAAAAACGTCAAAAGCGTAGAGAACAGCGAAGAGCTAAACGCAAAACGCCTTAGTCGTTTGACTACCGCAACACCACTTTTTTTACGACCTCTTTTCCGAGTTCTTCGTTAATCATAGCAATGATTTTATCTTTACCATAGTTCAGTTCTTCTCGAAGTACAGAAGAGGTTAAACTTACATACAAAGTACCATTGTGGAGTTTTATACTATTGGTATAGTTTTGTACACCATTGCCCATCAGTTCGCGCCACGCATTGGCCACATTAACACTGTCCAGTCCTTTTTCGAGTTTGTTGTTTTCTACAAAAGAAGCCAACACTTCGTCTATTTTTTGATGGTTGTTGTGGCGCTTGCTCATTCGTCCAAGTTTAAAGGTTCGTAAGGTTTGTAGTGGTATTCAAACCCCTCTGTATTAGCAATCACAAGCGCTGTTGCACTCGCCAATACAATTTCTTCACTATATGAAGTTCCATTATCACTGTACTCCAACAAAAGGGTATTGTTGTCAAGTTTTAAATTAAAATTCAATTGGTCATCCGAAGTTTCAAATGTACCTTGAAAGTTTGGCTTTAGTTTTTTTCGAAATCCTGTTTTATTAGCATTGATTTTAAAGTAATCAATCCCTGTATTGATTTTAAATTCCTTGATGATACGATCGTTTTTGGTAACCTGTTCAATTTCCCAATAGCCCTCAATAAAATCAATATACTGACTTGCATTGGGTTTGCAACTCAATAGCATCAATAGAAAAAAGAAAATACTATTTTTCATAATTGAAAAATTTCAAAAGAGTTGTGGGTATTTTTTACCGCTTTTTCGGTTCGATCGGCGTGGGTGTCTGAGATGAATAGTTGTCCAAAACTCTCTTCGTTTACCATGCCAATAATGCGTTCTACCCGTTGTTCGTCCAATTTATCAAAAATATCATCCAAAAGCAAAATAGGAGTGGTGCCGCTCTGAGATTTTATAATATCGAATTGTGCTAATTTTAGGGCAATTAGAAACGATTTTTGCTGTCCTTGACTCCCAAATTTTTTAATAGGATAGTCTCCAATATTAAACTCTATATCATCTTTATGAATCCCCACACTCGTATATTGTAACACACGATCTTTGTTAATTTGTGTTTTAAGTAATGTGTCTAAAGGCTGTTCGTTGAGTTGACTTTTGTAGTATAAACTCACCGCTTCATTTTGGTTACTGATGGCTTTATATTGTTTTAGAAAAACAGGGGTAAAGGCCTCAATAAATGCCTGTCTTTTTTTGTGAATTTCTGCACCGAATTCAGAAAGTTGAGTATTGTAGACCTCAATAGCATCATTATCAAATGTGTTGTTGTTTGAGAAATATTTGAGTAATGCATTGCGTTGCCCCAATATTTTATTGTATTGAATCAAGTTTTCAAGATAAATTTTATCGCTTTGCGATATTACACCATCAATAAATTTACGCCGCATATCGCTGCCTTCTGTAATTAAATCACGGTCGGCGGGAGATATGATGACTAGGGGTAAAAACCCAATATGATCACTAAAGCGTTCATACGCTTTGGCATTGCGTTTAATAATTTTTTTATGCCCTTTTTTGAGAGAAACCACAATTTTTTCATCTCTATTGTCTTTCGTATAACGTCCATCGACTACAAAAAAATCTTCTCCATGTTTAATATTTTGTGTTGCAATAGGGTTGAAGTAGCTTTTCCCAAATGAAAGATGATAAATGGCGTCCAAAATATTTGTTTTACCAATACCATTGGGGCCTACAAAACAATTTACCTTTTGGTTAAATTCAAATGATTGACTGTCAAAATTTTTATAATTCACTAAACTGATGGACTTGAGAAGCATTAGTGTATAAATTGGTTTTAAATTTAAACTTGATTAAGTATTACGACTAAATAAGCTGCAAAATATTGAAAAATAACAAATAAATTATCATTATTTTAAGAATAAAATTATATTTTTGCCCCTCATATTTTAGAACATTATGGCAACATACAAGAAACGTGGCGGTAAGCCAAAAACAAAAGTAGAAAAGCAACAGTCTATTGAAGAGGGATCTACAACAGCAGAGGTTTTTAATACATTAGATGAAAATGTTTCAAAAACGGAACAATGGGTTGCAGCTAATCAAAAATACATTTTTATAATTGTAGGGTTGGCCGCTGTTTTGGTTTTAGGGTTTTTAGGTTTTGATAAATACGTTCAGCAACCAAAAGAAAGTCAAGCGATGAATGATATGTATTCTGCCCAAAAATATTTTGATGAAGCTGTTGCTACTGCACAAGATTCTTTGTTTACATTATCTCTAAACGGTGCCGATGGAAAATATGGAATGCTTGATATTGCAGACACTTACAGTGGAACTAATGCAGGAAATCTTGCCAATTACTATGCAGGTATGGCCTATTTGAACATGAAAGATTATGTAAATGCTATTGAATATCTAAACGCATTTGAATCTACTGATGATGTACTGGGGCCAATTGCCAAAGGTGGTATTGGAGATGCTTTTGTTCAATTGGAGCAGTTAGAAGATGCTTACGATTATTATGTTCAGGCTGCCAACGCAAAAACAAATAATTATACAACTCCAATGTATCTATACAAAGCAGGTGTTTTAGGTTTAAAACTCGATAAAAACTCCAAAGCTCTAGAATACTTTAAAACTATAAAAGCTGATTTTCCAGAAAGTACAGAAGCCAAAGATATTGACGTCTTTATTGGAAAAGCACAAGCAGCGAGTAACTAAAAACCCCAATGGCAACGGCAAATACAAACCTCTCTAATTACGGTAAATCGGCACTTCCAAACGCCACAGATTTTAAGATTGGTATTGTTGTTTCTGAATGGAATTCTGAAGTGACCAATGGGCTATTAGAAGGAGCACTGCAAACATTAACAGATTGTGGGGTTTCTCAACAAAATATTTCTGTACATAAAGTCCCTGGGAGTTTTGAGTTGATTTTTGGCGCAAAAAAAGTACAATCTTCAGGAGTTGATGCTGTTATCACAATCGGTTGTGTCATTCAAGGCGAAACAAAACATTTTGACTATGTCTGTGCAGGCGTTACTCAAGGAATAAAAGATTTAAATATTCAACATACCACACCAGTCATATTCTGTGTTCTAACCGATAATAACAAGCAACAGTCTTTGGATCGTTCTGGTGGGAAACATGGCAATAAAGGTATTGAAGCTGCTGTTACAGCACTCAAAATGATTGATTTTAATCGATCAATTTAATTGTATTTAAATTTTCCTCTCTTCTTTTTTATCCTGTAATTTTTAATTATTTTTGAAAGTGTAGAGCTTTTAAAATCTTATGTCAAAATTCAAGCTAAATAAACGCCGTAAACAACCATTTTCATTAATTTGGCTTGTTATTGCCTTAGCTTTATTATTGATAGGAATGTTTGTTTTGGAGACTAAATATTTATAAATCATGGGGTTATTTAAACTCAGAAAAAATAAAAAATTTAATTACGAACCTCGTTATTACAAAGGAGATTCTAGTCCTTTTGAAATCAAACATAAATTTGATGATCAACGTGTAACTGTTCAAAAGACAAATTTAAAAGGCACTCTAAAAAATGCTTTGAGCGATATGAAAAGTACAGATCGCCAAACATCCTATAGAATTAGAATCATAGTGCTTATTCTCGTTTTTATATTTTTATGGTTTATAGATTTTGACCTCTCATTATTTTTTAGCTAATGGCCGATATTATACACCTTTTACCAGATCATGTTGCCAATCAAATTGCAGCTGGAGAAGTCGTACAACGACCCTCTTCAGTTGTAAAAGAATTGCTTGAAAATTCTATAGATGCCGAATCAACAGAAATAAAATTACTAATCAAAAATGCTGGTAAAACCCTTATTCAAGTTATAGACAACGGTAAGGGGATGAGTGTTACAGATGCACGCCTTAGTTTTGAGCGTCATGCCACCTCAAAAATTAAAGCTGCAGAAGATTTATTTGCTTTGCATACAAAAGGGTTTAGAGGCGAAGCGTTGGCAAGTATTGCTGCTATTGCACATGTTGAACTCAAAACCAAACAAGAGCATACAGAACTTGGAACAGCCATTTCAATAGAGGGCAGTACAATAACAGACCAAAACTCTGTTGCTGCACCAAAAGGAACGTCTATTGCAGTTAAAAATTTATTTTTTAATATTCCCGCTCGTCGTAATTTTTTAAAATCTGATGCTGTAGAATTACGCCATATTATTGATGAATTTCATCGAGTAGTTTTGGCGCATCCACAAATCAATTTTTCAATGTATCACAATGGAAATAATCTTTTTGACTTGCGTTCAGAAAATTTTAGACAACGTATTGTACATACTTTTGGAAAAAAAACCAATGAAAAACTAGTCCCTGTAGACGAGGATACAGAACTTCTAAAAATTTCAGGTTTTGTTGGCAAACCAGAATATGCTAAAAAATCTAGAGGAGAGCAGTTTTTCTTTGTCAATCAGCGGTATATAAAAAGTCCTTATCTGAATCATGCCATTCAAGCGGCTTTTGAAGGTTTACTTCCAACTCAAAAATTTCCGAGTTATTTTCTCAATTTATCAGTAGATCCAAAATCTATAGATATCAATATTCATCCTACAAAAACAGAAGTAAAATTTGATGACGAACCCACAATTTATGCCCTTCTAAGGGCCGCTATAAAACACAGTTTGGGGCAATTCAGTATTGCGCCTCTTCTCGATTTTCAGCGCGATGCTTCAATGGATACACCCTATCATCAACACAATGCGCAAATTTCTAGTCCAAAAGTAGAAGTAGACCCCAATTTCAATCCTTTTTCAAAATCAAAGACTAAAGTATCTTCTTCTACTGCACCTGCATGGGAAGCGCTTTATACAGGTTTAAATGCTGAAACAACAGAAAATCAAAATGATTTTAGTGAAGTACAGTTCGAATCAGATGAATTGCAATCGTCCATTTTTGATGAAGATGAAGGAAAGAAAGTTCAAAATACATTTCAACTTCAAAATAAATATATCATTAGTACGATTAAATCTGGTATGGTGGTTATCGATCAAAATAGAGCACATGAACGTATTTTGTACGAAGACTTTTTAAAGCAAATCACCGTAAAAGATACTGTATGTCAGCAACTAATGTTTCCTTTAGAGCTAGAATTTTCAACTCAGGAATTGGGAGTCCTTAAAACAATTAAAGAACAATTGGAACAGGCAGGTTTTGTTTTTGATGCTTTGGGTAATAAAAAAGCAGTTATTTCTGCAATTCCTGCGGCCTTAAAAGAAAATGATGTTTTAAAAGTATTTGTGCAGCTTATTGATGATGTTCAAAATGAAGTTCCTGATTTTAACTTTAGTTCAAGTGACTTACTTGCCAAAACTTTTGCAAAAAGTTTAGCCATTAAAAATGGAAAAAAATTAAATATTACAGAGCAAGAATTTATTGTTAATTCACTTTTTGCATGTAAGGAACCTTCTATTTCATTGAATAATAAGGCAATTTTCACAACAATAGAAACCTCTGAAATAGAATCTAAATTTAATTAATATGCTAAGAATATCACCTACAGTAAAGCATCTTCTCATTTTAAATGTTATCGTCTTTGTGGGAACCTATTTGATGGGTAATGAAGAGTTGTTTTACAGATTATTAGCGCTATTTTATCCAATGAGTGATTATTTTGGCTTTTGGCAAATTATCACTCATATGTTTATGCATGGTAGTTTTCAGCATTTATTGTTTAATATGTTTGCGCTATGGATGTTTGGAACTGCAGTAGAGCAAATTTTTGGTCAACGAAAATTTATTACGTTTTATATCAGTTGTGGATTGGGTGCAGTTGCACTCACATTTTTGGTGTATTTTATTCAAATTTACCCTGTTTTAAGCGATTTGGAAGCTCGTGGATTTTCCTATGAAATAATTAAAGAGATTTCTAGTTTAAATATTCTAGAAAACAACATGTTTAAAGGCGAAATTTTAGCTCAAAAAATGCAACCTCTTTTAGAAAGTTATGGTAAAAGTTTAGCTCAAATTGATACATCCACATTTCGAATGTTTTTTGATTTGAACGTAAAAAGCAATGGTTCTATGGTTGGTGCTTCTGGTGCTATTTTTGGTGTTTTAGTGGCTTTTGGTATGCTCAATCCAAATGCGGAATTGATGCTAATTTTCTTACCAATTCCTATTAAAGCAAAGTATTTTATCCCTGGAATTATAGCCATTGATTTGTTTTCGGCAATCTCAGGTGTCTCAGTTTTTAGTCCTAGCAATACGGCTTATGTTGCGCATATTGGAGGAGCACTTACAGGATTTTTATTGATGTATTTTTGGAAAAAAAATCAATTTGACAAATACCGCTGGAATTAGATGACTACACTTTCACAAGATATCAAAGAGAAATTATCGCGACTCCATATTTTGGAAAAAATAATTGTAGCGAATACCACGGTTTTTATTGCAGGTATTTTTTTAAATCTGATTGGATTTAATCTCTTAGAGTGGTTTTCTTTACCTTATATACTATCAGATTTTTTTGGTCGTCCATGGAGTATTGTAAGTTATGGTTTTTTACATAAAAGCATAAGTCATCTGTTTTTTAATATGCTTGTATTATATTTTATAGCACAAACATTTTCTAATTTATTTTCGGCTCGTCTTTCCCTAAAAATTTATCTGCTTGGTGTTATTTACGGAGGACTGGCTTTTATTATTGTTGCTTTTTTGTTGCCGAATACATTACAAATTAACGGACCTTTGGTTGGTGCTTCAGCAGGTGTTCGAGCGTGTATTATTTTTTTGTGTGTGTATTTGCCAAATAAATCCATTGGCTTTTTCACACTTCGATTTCCATTAAAATATTTGGGGATTGCTATGGTTGTTTTGGATTTACCAGGACTTTTGTCGGTTAATTCTGGGGGAACAGTAGCTCATATAGGGGGCTATTTGTCAGGATATTTTTATGCAAAACAATTTAATAATGGAAAAGATTTTGGAGGCTTCTTAGATGGCATTTTAAATTATTTTAAATCTAAAAAAGGTCTAAAGACAGTCTACAAGAAGAAAAAAGCTTCAACAATGGCTGGCCAAAAGAAACAAGAGTTTGACAGTTTTACACATCAAAAACAAATTGATTTGATTTTAGATAAAATCAGTAAAAGCGGTTATGAAAGTTTAACACAAGCTGAAAAAGATTTTTTGTTTCGTGCTGGAAAAAATAAATAGTTTTGAAACCACTGCATTTTTTTGATAAACTTATTTTTCTGATCAACTCTTTAGTTGCAACACTTCTATTGTTGTCTTATGCGTTGCCTTTTGTTCCGCCAAAAACATTTTCCTTTTTAGCTGTTTTAAGTCTTGCCGTCCCTTTTTTAATTATCATAAACCTGATATTTTGTTTGTTTTGGGTATTAAAGCTAAAAAAACAGTTTTTGCTCTCTGGACTTGTTTTAGCTCTTGGTTTTGGGCATTTAACTTCTTTATATAATTTTTCTAGAGAAAATGGACAATCTTCTAACGATACACTCTCTTTGATGAGTTATAATGTACGATTGTTGAATCTTTACGATTGGATTGATGATGATGCAATTCCAGAAAAAATTCAAGATTTTATCGAACAAGCCGCTCCAGATATTTTATCCGTTCAAGAATACAACAGTGGAATTGCAAAAAAAACAACTTATCCATATTTATTTAATTCAAATTCAAAAACAAAATCTGAATTGGCAATTTTTTCAAAATTTCCATTTTTGAATACAGGAATTATAAAATTTCCAAACTCAGCCAATAGCGCTATTTTTGCCGATATTTTAGTGAAGAATGACACCCTTAGGGTTTATAACATTCATTTGCAATCTTCTGGCATCAACCCCAACGTTAAGCAGTTAGACTCTGAAACCTCAGATCGCCTTTTTAAGCGCATTAGCAAAACCTTTGAAGCTCAACAATATCAAGCAGAATTAGTTCTAAAACACATGAAAAAATCTCCTTATAAAACCATTTTGAATGGAGATTTTAATAACACCACACATTCATATGTTTATCGTCTTTTAAGATCAAATTTTGACGATGCTTTTGATATCGCAGGCGAAGGTTTTGGGCGTACTTATTCGTTTGATTTTTTTCCTCTTCGTATCGATTTTATACTTGTAGATAAGACCTTAAAAATAGTAGATTTCCAAACGCATAACGTTCGATATTCCGATCACTTTCCAATTTCTACAATCCTAGAACTTCGTTAAAAAAAAATAGAGTTTTATATGTTTATTGACGGATGATTTGTAAGGTAAGAAAGCGTCTCTGGTCCAAGATTAAATAAAACATCCAATATACTTAGGTTATTTATATATCCATGTTTGTTTTCAAAAACTTGTATGTAAGGATTGGTTTGAATGTTTTCATGATTTTTTACATTAATTAATGATCTAAAATCATCCTTAACTTCTTTTTCAAAAGTAGTAGAGGTTTTGTAATTTAAATAAACGTCTAAACACTGTTGAATTAGATCTATACACTTAAAATTATAATCCATTAGCCATTCACTTTTATTTTTGAAAAGTGATTGAAAATCATCTTCATAAAACTCAAAAAATGGTGAAGTTCTATAGGCACTTTCAATTGATTTCCAATGAATCGATTTCCAATTGGAGCTATTATCTGTTCTAATATCTTTTGTTTTTTGACGCTTTTTTTGAGTGTAATGTACAGGAATATGAAGACCTAGTTTTCCGTTAGCACCATAAATATAACATCGATTTCTGAAGGTTTGTTTTTGGTAGTTGTCTTCAATTTCAAAACATATTGATTTGGATTGTATAATGGTAATACAACTAGCAATATTTGGAAAATAAGAGGGATAGATTAGACTCATAGTCTATATTTAAGCCGCTTCTTTTTTACGTTTTCTCCATTTTCTGTAGCCGTAATTTAAAAGCAGTAAAATCACAAAATGAATCAAATATGAGCGTCTTGGACCATCGGCGTGAACCGTAGTAAATACACGATCCCAACGAATTTTGTTTAATCCTTTTCCATTTGTATTCCAACTCATCCAAATAAAAACAGGCTTTCCTACAACATGATTTTCTGGAACAAATCCCCATCGGCGTGAATCAATTGAACTATTGCGGTTATCACCCATCATCCAATAATAGTCTTGTTTAAAGGTGTAGGTCGTTGCCACTTTACCGTTAATATAAATCTGATTGCCTTTAGCATAAATCGTATTACCTTCGTACTCAGAAATTAGACGTTTATACAGTGGTAAATTGGTTGTATCAATAGAAATTGTAACCCCTTTTTTTGGAATATAAATTGGACCAAATTGATCTATATTCCAATTGTATGCAGGGTCTTGAGGGAAAAGACTTCTATCGCCCTGACCTTTAGGAACAATTCTTCGTTCTACACTCCCTACACTTGGATGCTTTTTAAATAATTCAATAGATTCCTCAGTGGCTGCAGACAATTCAAAATTTGTGCTATTGAATCGTATACCATCTGTTATATCATAATATGTTTTTAAACGAGTATTGATATTTCTACTAAAACCTTTTCCTGGCTTAATGGTCCCCATATAAGAAAACTGTAATCGAGCTCTACCGGGAAGTTTATTTTTCTTTCCGTTGATATAAACATAACCATCAATGATTTCTAGCGTATCTCCAGCAATTCCAACACAACGTTTAACCAAGTTTGTTTTTTTGTCAATAGGTTTATAATAATTTCGATTTGGTGTAAAATCGTTCATGTCCAACAGCGTATCCGCAGGTTGATTGAACACTACAATTTCATTGCGCTTTATTTTTTCCCAACCTGGAATTCGTAGGTAGGGGAGTTGCAATTTGTTTTTCCAGGATGTATTTTTTTCTTCAATTTTATCGTTAAACAAATATGATTTTTTTCCGCTAAATGGAATAGAATCGTGTACCATTGGTAAACTTACCGTGGTCATTGGTACTCGTGCTCCATAATGCATTTTACTAACAATCAATGCATCTCCAACAAGTAATGATTTCTCTAATGACGAGGATGGGATGATAAAAGGCTGTAAAAAGTAAATATGTACAGCACTTGCGACTACAATTGCAAAAAGTATAGAGTTCAAAAGTTGTCCAGCATTTGATTTTGGTTCTCCATCACGGTTTTTAACATGTTCTAAATCAAGAAAATAATTTAAATAGTAATTATAAAAACCAAGTGAGACAACGGCTAATATGGTGTCTGTGGTAGAGTTTTTTCCAAAACTTCTTGCGGTTTCTACCCAAATTACAGGAAACATCACACAATTGATGACTGGTAAAAAGATAAAGAAAATCCAATACCATGGTCTATTCATAATTTTAAAAAGGACAAGTGCATTGTAAACAGGTACAAAAGCTTCCCACGCTTTACGCCCAGCTTTTTGATACAATTTCCACGTCCCAAGTCCATGGATGATCTGAATAACCAAAATAAAATTAAACCACTGTATTAATGTCATACTATTTTGCTTTTAATGTTTGTTGTGGGGACTTTAAATTTGTTACAAATTTATTTAATATTTAAAACGTCTTTCATCGTAAAAATACCTTTTTTGCCAATAATCCATTCTGCAGCCACAACTGCTCCTAGTCCAAAACCATGTCTGTTGTGTGCTGTATGTGTAATTTCTATAGCGTCAATTTCAGAATTGTAATTGATTTTGTGTGTACCTGGTATGTTTTCTATACGCTTAGCTTTGATTTCAATTTTATTGGGTGTTGTTTCTGGACTTAATGTCCAACCATCATAACTAGATTCTTCTGCTATACCTTCGGCTAGTGTAATGGCGGTTCCAGAGGGCGCGTCTTGTTTTTGGGTGTGATGTGTTTCTTCAATTTGAACGGAATAGTCTTCAAAGGGAGTGATAAGTTTTGCTAAAACCCTATTGAGTTCAAAAAACAAATTTACCCCCAAACTAAAGTTCGACGCATAGATAAAAGCACCATTTGTTTTTTCACAAAGTGTTTTAATAGTGTCAAAATTATCAAGCCAACCAGTTGTTCCAGAAATCACAGGAACATTTTGATTTAAGGCCATGCTAATGTTTCCAACGGCAGCCGCAGGAACGCTAAAATCTATAGCCACATCGGCAATGCTAAGGTCAAAATTTATATCACCTTTGTCAATTCTTAAAACCACTTCGTGCCCTCTGTTAATTGCAATTTTCTCGATGACTTTTCCCATCTTTCCATAACCTAGCAAAGCAATTTTCATATCTTAAAATTTAATATTTAAGGTTAGCCCCATTTGGGCTGTATAGTTTGGATTATTAAAATCAATATAAGGTTTGAGAGCTAAGTTGTCGTCTAAGTTGTATTGCATTAAGTGTGCATTCACATTGGCTTCAATAATATTTAAAACATAAAGGCCTACAGTAACTAGCAACGATAATTCTTTATTTCTTTTTAGACTTCGCTGTGCTCTTATAAGTGCTTCATCAGAAAGAAAAGGGACTTCTCCACTACCATAAAATTCATCGTCTGTAAATCCAGCCAAGCGTCTTTTGTAGGCATTACGATAGCGTTTGTAGACGTTATTATTATCAATATAAAAATAAAGACCAGTTCCAATAGCTGCATAAACAATTGGAATTTTCCAATATTTTTTGTTGTAAGCTTGACCTAGTCCTGGCAAGATTGCAGAATAAAATGCTGCTTTTGCTGGACGTAAAGGGTCCAGTTGTCTTGAAGTGTTTTCTGTGCTAATAACAACGCCTTCTTCAAGTTCTTTCTTGTCGTCCTGTGCTTGAATTGTGATGCATAAAAGCAAGCAAAATAATGTCATCAAACTTTTATTGATCACCCTTCAAAAGTTTTAAAATACGCTTATAGTCTTCTTTGGAATGAAATGGGATACTAATGGAGCCAGTGTCTTTTTTCCCCATTTTTATACCGATTTTTTTGCCGAAGAAGTCAGAAATAATCTCTACGCCATCCTTAACGAATTTTGGGGTTTCAGTTGTTGTTTTTGTAGAAACTGCTTTTGGATTGTTAAGATTTTTTACCAATTCTTCGGTAGCTCTTACCGATAATTTTTTTGATAAAATTTGCTCATAAATAGAAAGCTGATCGGTTGAATTTGTAACATTAATAATCGCACGTCCATGTCCCATACTAATAAATCCATCACGCATTCCAGTTTGTATTATGGGATCTAGTTTTAATAAACGAAGATAATTGGCAATGGTCGAACGTTTTTTTCCAACACGCTGACTCATTTGATCTTGAGTTAGCTTTACTTCATCCATTAACCGTTGATAGCTCATGGCAATTTCTATAGGATCTAAATCTTGGCGTTGAATATTTTCAACCAAAGCCATTTCCAAAGCTTCTTGATCGTTGGCGAGTCGCAGAAATGCTGGAATTGTTTTGTTCCCCAACATTTTAGAGGCTCTAAAGCGGCGTTCTCCAGAAACAAGTTGAAATTTATTCTGACCAATTTTACGAACTGTAATAGGTTGAATAACCCCTAATTCTTTTATTGATCCAGCTAGTTCTTTAAGTTGCTCTTCGTTAAATTGTGATCGTGGCTGAAAAGGATTAACTTCAATAGAAGTCAAATCAATTTCTATAATAGAACCCATGGCACGCTTAGCCGTTTGTTGATCAACACCTGAAAGATCGTTCTTTGATTCATTCAAAAGTGCAGATAACCCACGCCCCAGAGCTTGTTTTTTAATTGCCTTTGCCATTAGCTTTGTATTTTACTTATAATTTCTTTAGCCAAACTTAAGTAATTTGAAGCACCTTTACTATTAACATCATAATTAATTATACTTTCACCATAGCTTGGGGCTTCGCTGAGTCGTACATTTCGTTGAATAATGGTTTTAAAAACCATGTCATGAAAGTGATTTTGAACTTCTTCTACCACTTGATTTGAAAGACGTAATCTAGAATCGTACATTGTAAGGAGTAGCCCCTCAATATCCAGATTTGCGTTGTGTATTCTTTGTACACTTTTAATGGTATTGAGTAGTTTTCCTAGTCCTTCAAGTGCAAAATATTCACATTGAATAGGGATGATAATAGAATTTGCTGCAGTGAGGGCATTTAGGGTAAGTAATCCAAGGGAAGGTGCACAATCAATGAGTATGTAATCATAATTATTTTTGATAGATTCTAGAGCAGTTTGAAGCATGTATTCTCGTTTTTCAACATGAACAAGTTCAATTTCGGAGGCCACTAAGTCAATATGAGCAGGGATGATATCAACATGAGGCGAAGAAGTTTTTTGTATAGCTTCTTCTGCAGTGCAATTATGTTCAAGCAATTGATAAGTTCCTTTTTCAACGCTTTCAACGTCTATTCCTAATCCAGAGCTTGCATTGGCCTGCGGATCGGCATCAATAAGCAAGACTTTTTTTTCCAAAACACCAAGGGAAGCCGCTAAATTTACTGTAGTGGTTGTTTTCCCAACACCACCTTTTTGATTTGCAATAGCTATGATTTTCCCCATAGAGATAAGACCTTTTTATAAGTTCAAAAATACAATTATTTGTGTGGAATAAAAACCTACGATTATAAGGTTTTCAACAATTTAAAAAATAATTAACTTCGCTTAAATCGTCTTAGTTTAAAGCTTTCTACGTGATTATCAACAAAAAATAAATAAAGATAATTTTTTCTAAATACAGTTGCTCTTCCTGGCACGCGATACATCCATACATTAGAATGAATATCATTGTATACGAGTCCAAGACTTTTTATGATTTCTTTTTTGTGCATTCCTTTTAGCTTGTCGTAGTTTTTCTTTTTGATATCAAAAGGTTCAAAATGATGTAAATGTTTTTTATGCTTAGATTTTTCTAACGTTATTGTTTCATTATTTTCCATAACTTGTTGCATTGTTTTTCCAAGAATTATTTCTGTTTTTCCCATTGTTTTTTGGTTTGTTATAATTTCACGAGATAGATTGAGGTAGTTATTGGAACCTTCACTTTCAATTTTATAATCAAAAATATTGGTACCAAAACTAGGGGCTTCACTCAGGCTTACATTTCTTTTGATTATGGTTTTAAAAACCATGTCCTCAAAATAGTGTTTAAGCTGTTTTATGATATAATTATTATGTTTTAGTCTTTGATCATACATTGTAATTAAAAGGCCTTCAATTTCTAGATTTTTATTAAAATCTGATTTTATGTCTTTTAACGTTTGGAGTAATTTATTTAGGCCTTCCATAGCCAAATATTCACATTGTACAGGAATCAAAATACTATCAGAGGCAACAAATGAATTAACTGAAATATACCCCAAAGAAGGAGAGCAGTCTATGATGATGTAGTCATAATTAGTTCTTATGTCATCTATTGCATTTTTTAGTTTAAATACATTTGTGCTACTGTTGTTAATCTCTAACTCCGCTAACTTTATTGTGCTAGGTATGATATCTAGATTAGGACTATGTGTTTGAATGATTTGGTGTTGAATATCACTTTCTTCATTGAAAATGTTTAATAGGTTTTTATTTTGGTTATTTTCAAACCCTAAACCAGAACTTGCATTGGCTTGAGGATCGGCATCAAGCAAAAGGACTTTTTGTTCTAAAATTCCTAGAGCAGAGGCCAAGTTTATGGCTGTGGTTGTTTTACCAACACCACCTTTTTGGTTTGCGATTGCAATGACTTTTGATTCAAGCATTTTCGATTTGGGATCAAAATTTACTATAAATTCTTATTTGAAGAAATAGGTTTTTTTAGTATATGTAAATATAATTAATTTATCAATATATCCAACACGGTTATGGCGGCCTCACTAATTTTTGTTCCTGGTCCAAAAATGGCTACGGCTCCAGCTTTAAAAAGTGTATCATAATCTTGCTTTGGAATCACGCCACCTACAATAACCATAATGTCTTCGCGCTGCATCAATTTTAATTGCTCTATTACCTTAGGAACCAGTGTTTTGTGTCCACCAGCAAGCGTAGAAATACCAAGAATGTGCACATCATTTTCTACGGCTTGTTTTGCTGCTTCTTGCGCCGTTTGAAACAGAGGACCAATATCCACATCAAAACCAAGATCGGCATAACCGGTAGCTACTACTTTTGCGCCACGGTCGTGGCCATCTTGCCCCATTTTTACAATCATAATTCGAGGACGTCGCCCTTCACTCTCTGCAAATTGATCGGCCATAAGCTTGGCTTTTTCAAAAGAGGGATCGTTTTTTATTTCTTTTTTATACACACCAGATATCGATTTTATTTTTGCTTGATAGCGTCCAAAGACCACTTCTAGCGCTGAACTAATTTCACCTAGAGTTGCTCTTGCTTTTGCGGCTTCTACGGCTAAAGCTAATAAATTTCCGTTACCATTTTGTGCTGCGGCTGTAATATTTTTAAGACATTGGTCGACATCATCTTGATTTCGCTTTGCTTTTATATGTTTTAATCGCTCTAATTGTTGCTTACGTACAAGGTCATTGTCAACCTCTAAAATATGAAGAGGGTCTTCATTTTCTAAAACATATTTATTAACCCCAACAATGATATCTTCTCCAGAATCAATTCTTGCTTGTTTTTTTGCTGCCGATTCTTCTATTTTTAGTTTTGGAATACCTGCTTCTATAGCTTTTGTCATGCCTCCTTGATTTTCAATATCTTGAATAATATTCCAAGCGTTGTTAGCGATTCGGTGTGTTAATGTTTCAACGAAGTAACTGCCTGCCCAAGGGTCTACGGTTTTCATTATTTGCGTTTCTTTTTGCAAATACAATTGTGTATTTCTAGCAATTCGAGCTGAAAAATCTGTTGGTAATGCAATTGCTTCATCAAGGGCATTCGTGTGTAAGCTTTGTGTTCCACCAAAAATGGCAGAAGTAGCCTCTATACATGTCCGAGCAACATTATTAAATGGATCTTGTTCTGTAAGGCTCCATCCACTCGTTTGACAATGTGTTCGTAACGCCATTGATTTTGGATTTTTTGGATGGAATTGTTTTACAATTTTTGCCCATAAAAGTCTTGCAGCACGCATTTTGGCGATTTCCATAAAGTGATCCATTCCAATGCCCCAAAAAAATGAAAGTCGAGGCGCAAATGTGTCTATGTCGAGTCCAATTTCAAGTCCTTTTTTTAGATATTCAAGTCCATTGGCAAGGGTATAGGCCAATTCAGTTTCGGGACTTGCACCAGCTTCTTGCATATGGTAACCAGAAATACTAATGCTGTTGAATTTTGGCATATTTTTACTGGTATATTCAAAGATTTCACCAATAATTTTCATTGATGGTGTAGGCGGGTAGATGTAGGTGTTTCGAACCATAAATTCTTTTAGAATATCATTCTGAATTGTACCACTAAGTTGTCCTAATCGAACACCTTGCTCTTGTGCAGCAACAATATAGAATGCCATTATTGGCAAAACAGCACCATTCATGGTCATGGACACACTCATTTTATCCAATGGAATCTCATTAAAAAGAATTTTCATATCCTCAACAGAATCAATGGCTACACCAGCCTTTCCAACATCTCCAATAACTCGTTCATGGTCGCTATCATATCCTCTGTGTGTTGGTAAATCAAAAGCAACTGAAAGTCCTTTTTGTCCTGCTGCCAGATTTTTTTTGTAAAAAGTATTGGAGTCTTCGGCTGTAGAAAACCCAGCATATTGGCGAATGGTCCATGGTCTACGAACATACATTGTAGAGTAGGGGCCTCTCAAAAATGGTGGTGTTCCTGCTCCAAAATTTAAGTGTTCAATATCTGATAAATCTTCTTTTGTGTAAGGATTCTTCTCGCCTTTTGAGTTGGCTTTAACAGTACTATTTGAAGATAAAAGCTCAATATGTTGTATATGTTTTCTACTCATCGTCCAAACGCTTTTGTTCTATAGACTCGGCTATTCTTCTTGCGAGAATGGGCTCCAATAAGGTTTTTCTTGGATTGTGTTTTAAGAAAGGATAAAGCTCTAGTTGAGACTTCATTTTGTCATCCTTGTTTTGTTGCACATGAATACCAACAAGTTCCTGTTCTTTTGCATTAAAAATTTGTTCTTCTTTTTGTGATTGTTCTTTAATTTTTCTTTGAATCACACCAGATTTTAAAAGTTCCAAAAACCCACCTTGATTTTCAATGTCTTTGAATAATTTTAATGCTTTTTCTGCCAATTGTTGTGTAAGATATTCTATATAATATGCGCCTTGGGTTGGGTTATTGACTTCACTAAATTTGCTTTCATGTTTCAAAATCAGCAATTGATTTCTAGAAAGTCGTCTTCCAAATTCATTATCTTTATGGTAGAGTGCATCATATGGTAAATTTATAATCGTATCACTGCCACCCAGAGCCGCGCTCATAACTTCTGTTGTACTACGCAACATATTAGTGTTATAGCCATAAATTGTTTTATTGCGTCTGCTCGGTTCAGAAATGATATGACACTTGATATTTTTTCCATAGTCTTCCATCAAGGTTTGCCATAGCCATCGTAACGCTTGAAGTTTTGCAATTTCAAAAAAGTAATTTCCGCCAATTGCAGTTTTAAACACGATATTTAATAAATTAATCTTATCATTATCAACTATATACTCATGCGCATGGGCTAGGGCATAGGCCAATTGTTGTACCATGTTCGCCCCAGCGTTTTGGTAATGTGCCATATCTATTGAAATTACAGACTGTACGCCAGTCATTGCATTACAATAGTCAATAGTATTGTTTTTGTCTGACGCTAAGTTTTTGTACCAATTTCCGCTTTTGGCAAGATGACCGATACAATCTGAAAGGATAAATAATTTTGAATTTTGATTTAAATTTAGCGCTTCAATTTGTGTGGCAAAGTTGGGATCCAAAAACTGTAAATCAAGATAAATTCTAATTGTTAAAATATCAATGCCATCCAGTAATTTTTGAATGTCTATAGATGGTTTAGGTAATATAAAGTAAATACTTTCTGCACCTTTGTTCAAACACTCTTTGGCTAAAACGTTGGCTGATTTTGTATTTTGAACATATACTTCTTCCCCAATTTTCCAACGATCGGATTGATGTTTAATTGGATTTGTCGCAATACCAGAATCGCAATGATAAAAGGGTTTGACATCGATTCCTTCCAAAGATTTCCATACGAGATTTGAATTAAAATCTTCTCCATTCAATTCAAATTGAATGCGTTGTTTCCACGCCTGTGAAGATAACCCATCAAATTCATCAAATTTCATTCTTTTGGCTTTAGTGTATCCGTCTCTATAATATAAATATCTTCGTTTTCTTTTTTCATATTATACTTCTCACGAGCATATTTTTCTACACCATCTGGTGTTTGAAGTATTTTGATTTCCTTTTTGTCAGAACTAATTTCGCTTTCGTAAAATTCTTTTTTTACGTTTAAAGCATCAATTTCTTTATTCAATTCTCTATGAATCAACAATGAGTTTGCATCAAAAAATAGCATCCATACGATAAAAATAATAGTCACCAACAAAAAAATATTTTTGAATGGTTTGAATATATTTTTTAATCTATTCATATAGGCATTGATTTTATTTTCTCTAGTAAATCTGATAGATTTAGTGTTGTATTTTTATGATTTTCTAAAACATAATCAGCATGCACTTTCATGGGTTCAATATACTGTTGGTGCATAGGCTTTAGCGTTTTTAAATAGCGTTCTAATACTTCTTCAGGAGTTCGACCACGTTCTGTAATATCTCTAGTTACCCGACGCTCCATTCGCATATCGCTATTTGCATCAATAAACACCTTTAGGTCAAATAAACTGCGAAGTTTTGGGTAATTCATGATTAAAATCCCTTCAACAATCAATATTTTTTTTGGAGAAATTGAAATTGTTTTGTCTGTTCTGTTATGTGTCTTAAAAGAATAGACAGGTTGTTCTATGGTTTCACCTTTTTTTAGGGCAAACACATGCTGATAAAGCAATTTAAAATCAATAGCATCTGGATGATCAAAATTAAGCGCACAACGTTCTTCAAAACTTATATTCGAATTGTCTTTGTAGTAAGAATCCTGAGAAAGGACTTGGATTTCAGACGATGGAAACTCGGAAACGATTTGCTCAACGATTGTTGTTTTTCCACTGCCTGTTCCTCCGTAGATGCCTATTATTAGCATTTGTTTGTGTTTTTGTTTCCACAAAGTTAAGATTTATTTATTGTATAACCATAATTAATAAGTTTGCACATTCTGTTGATAACTTAACACTCATTTTATGATTAAAACATCTATTTTTGTAAACTAAATTTTGAAAATATGTCACAAACGATTGAATCTGTAAAATGCTTGATAATTGGCTCTGGCCCTGCAGGATACACTGCTGCAATCTATGCTGCTCGTGCCAACATGAATCCAGTACTCTATCAAGGTACTCAACCAGGAGGTCAACTTACAACAACTAATGAAGTTGAAAATTTCCCTGGTTACCCAGATGGTGTAACTGGCCCAGAAATGATGCTCGAACTCAAAGCTCAAGCCGAGAGATTTGGATCAGATGTTCGTGATGGTTGGATTACAAAAGTCGATTTTTCAGGTGATATTCATAAAGTTTGGGTGAACGATACTAAAGAAATTCATTGCCAAACGGTCATTATTTCTACAGGGGCATCCGCAAAGTATTTGGGGCTAGAATCTGAACAAAAATATTTAAAATTAGGCGGTGGTGTATCGGCATGTGCTGTATGTGATGGCTTCTTTTACAGAAATCAAGAAGTTGTTATTGTTGGTGCTGGAGATTCTGCTTGTGAAGAAGCACATTATCTTTCAAAATTGTGTTCAAAAGTAACAATGCTTGTACGAAGAGACGTATTTCGTGCTTCAAAAATTATGGCCAACAGAGTAAAAAATACAGAAAATATCCACATTATGTTTAATACTGAAACTGTTGAAGTGCTTGGTGACGATCAAGTTGTGACAGGTGTTAAAGTTGTAAACAACAAAACTAAAATTGAGACAGAAATTCCAGCAACAGGATTTTTTGTTGCCATTGGTCATAAACCTAATACTGATATTTTTAAAGACTTTTTAAATTTGGACGAAACAGGTTATATTATTAATGAACCTGGAACATCTCGAACAAATGTTGAGGGTGTTTTTGTTAGTGGAGATGCTGCAGATCATGTGTACAGACAGGCGATTACTGCTGCTGGTACTGGATGTATGGCTGCTTTGGATGCGGAGCGCTATCTTGCTGCAAAAGAAGGCTAATTTAAAGATATATTAAGAAATTTTTTAGCGAAGTTCAGCACCAATTTCATTTTCAAACTTCTGTTGAAGCTTGCTCATTATTTTATCTATTTGTTTATCAGTTAGTGTTTTAGTGTCATCCTTTAATGTGAAACTTACAGCATAACTTTTTTTGCCCTCTGGTAAATTTTTACCCTTATAGACATCAAATAAATTAATATCTGAAAGTACTTTACTGTCTGTTTGTTTTGCGAGCTGATAAATTGTTTCAAACTTAATGTCTTCGTCCAACAATAACGCAAAATCACGCCTAACCTCAGGAAATTTAGAAATAGGTTTGAATTTTACTTTCGTTGATTTGATGCAGTCAAAAATTAAATCCCAATTAAAATCTGCATAATATACATCTTGATCTATATTAAAAGCCTTGCAGATTTTTTGTTTTATTATTCCAAACTGAACAGCGTTAGTTTTTCCGATTGAAAATGCCAAACCCTCATCAAAAACATCACTTTTTATAGGTTTTGTTTTGAGATTTTTAATGCCAATTTTCTCGAAAAGAGTAGACACCACACCTTTTAGGTAAAAGAAGTCAACACTTGTGGATGGAGTGTTCCAGTTTTCCAATGTTTTTGGACCTGTCATAAATAGTCCTAAGTGTTTGAATTCTTTTCGCTCTTCTTGAAATTGATGGTATGTTTTTCCAAACTCAAATAGTTTCAACTGTGTTTGTTGTCTGTTTAAATTAAAAGCCAATGCTTCAAGCCCAGAAAACAACACTGTTTTCCTCATTAATGATAAATCACTACTCAAAGGGTTTAAAATCTTTACATATCCATTTTCATTAAGTTGATCACTCAAGGAAATGTATTTTTCAGATGTTAAAGAATTAGTCATGATTTCATAAAATCCAAGACTTACCAAGTGATTGGCTAGATGATTTTCTATTTTGTACTGTTCTTTTTTTGAAGTTGTTGAAATCGAGGCGTTTAATTTATTTGTAATATGAACGTTATTGTATCCAAAAACACGTAGAATCTCTTCAATGACATCAATCTCTCTTTGGACATCATTTCTATAAGCAGGAATGGTAAGTCCAAGTCCAGTTTCTGTAACACTATTGACTTTAATCTCAAGAGAAGTAAGAATTTGTTTGATAGTTTCGCGAGGTATTTCTTGCCCAATAATAGTCGTGATATTTTCAAAATTGAGCAATACCTGTACATCTTCAGTTTTTACAGGATATTCATCCCAAAGATCACTTGAAATTTCACCACCAGCAATTTCTGTAATCAGTAAAGCAGCATGTTTTAGTGCATATTTAGTGATATTTGGATCTACACCACGCTCAAATCTAAATGAAGCATCAGTACTTAATCCATGTCTTTTTGCCGTTTTTCGAATACTTACAGGATCGAAGTACGCAGATTCCAAGAAAATATTGGTGGTTTGCTCACTAATACCAGAGTCTAATCCACCAAAAACACCAGCAATACACATTGGTTTATTTGCATCACAAATCATGAGATCATCTTCGTGGAGCGTGCGTTCTACACCATCAAGTGTTGTAAATTTCTCATTTTTCTGCGCTGTCCGAACGATAAGTTTTTTATCCGTAATTTTATCAGCATCAAAAGCATGAAGTGGTTGTCCTAATCCGTGTAAAACAAAATTTGTGGCATCTACTATATTATTTATTGGAGTCAATCCAATGGCTTTTAATCTATTTTGAAGCCACTTAGGGGAGTTTTGTACTTTGACACCAGAAATAGTAACACCACAATAGCGTGGGGCTTTTAATTTATCTTTGACTTCTATGTCTATTTTGAGTGTTCTACTATTGACATGAAATCCAGAGACTGAGGGACTCATTAACTCAGAACTGACACCATTTTGAATTAATCCAGCACGTAAATCTCTTGCCGTACCAAAATGGCTCATGGCATCGGCACGATTGGGGGTTAGCCCAATCTCAAAGATAATATCGTTCTCAACTTCATAATAGCTGGCTAGTGGTGTACCTATCTTAGCACTGTCATCTAAAACAAGTATACCATCGTGACTGGCACCAAGTCCAAGTTCATCTTCAGCACAAAGCATTCCATGACTTTCCTCTCCACGAATTTTACCTTTTTTTATGTTCCATGACTCGCCTTCGTTGGTATATAATGTTGTTCCAATTGTGGCTACTGCAACTTTTTGGTTCTTTTCTACATTTGGTGCACCACAAACAATTTTAAGGGGTTCTCCAGATCCAATGTCAACAGTAGTTAGTTTTAATCGGTCTGCGTTAGGATGTTGTGAGCACTCCATAACATGCCCTACAACAATCCCTTCTAAACCTCCTTTAACGGATTGAAACACCTCTGTTCCTTCAACTTCGAGGCCTAAATCGGTAAGTAATTCAGCTGTTTTTTCGGAATCCCAGTCGGTATTGACATATTGTTTGAGCCAGTTGTATGAAATTTTCATGCTATTGTTTTATTGCATTGCAAAGATAATTCAAAGGAATTAGCTTTCAAATAAAAAGCCCTACCAAAAGGCCGGGCTTTTTTTATCCAAATTTGTTGTTGTTATTGTCCAGACAGTTGTTTCATTTCTTTTTCGATCATATCATAAAATTGATCAATTTTTGGCATAACCACTACACGAGTACGTCTGTTTTTTGCTCTATTTTCTGCAGTTTCATTATCAACTAATGGCACATAGCTACTTCGTCCTGCGGCAATAAGTTGAGATGGATTGACGCCCAATTTTTGTAATTCACGAATAATAGACGTCGATCTTTTAACACTCAAATCCCAGTTGTCCAAAAGCACACCATTACTAAAACTCCTACTATCTGTATGGCCTTCGATCATGGCTTCAAAATCGGGTTTATCTGAAATAACTTTAGCCACTTTTCCAAGAACTGTTTTTGCTTTTTCGGTCACAATGTAACTCCCACTTTTGAATAAAAGTTTGTCCGAAATTGAGATAAAAACTACACCTTTTTCAACATTGATTTCGATGTCAGGATCATCAATACCAACGGATTTTTTTAGACTTGAAACAATAGCAAGAGTAACACTGTCTTTTTTGGTTAATGCATCTTGAAGACGGCTTATTTTTAAATCACGTTCTTGCAAGCTTTCTAGGGTTTTTTCAAGGTTTTCAGCACCTTTTGTGGTAAGTACTGTCATTTCTTTTGTGCTGCTAAAAAGAGCATCGTTGGTTTTTCTTAAATCCTTTAATTGCTCTTTCATGGCTGCTAAACTTGCATCAGCTGCTGCTTTGTCTGATAGACAAACATTAAGTTTCATTGCTGTAGAATTTAATAAATCTTTAGTTTCTTTCAATTCTTCTTGTGCTGCAACCAACTCTTTGTTTGGTCCACAAGAAGTCAAAATTAAGGCGGAAATTATTCCTAGTGTAAATAGCTTATTCATGTTAAAAAAATTAATTCATTAGAAGATTTATCAAATTTAATAAAAAATCTATTCCTTACACCAACAAAAGTGGTTATTTAATGATTATTTAATTTAGAGAATTTTGAAATTTTTAGAACAAAATAATTCCAAACAATAGAATTTACCTTAGAATAGGTCTTTTTTTGAATGTTAACTCTTCTAAACTCAAGTAATTTTGGCAGTTTAGTATAAAAACTTCCGTGCGCTTTAATTACAGCCCAAGTATGCTTTGGTTTTCCTTGTGTCAAAAAGTGTATGCCTGCAATTCCATCTAAAATCAACCGTAAAATAATGAGAAATAATAGTGTGCCTTTGGCGTTTTTTGTAAGGGTGTAAAGGCTGTTTCTAAAATTGAAATATGTTTTTTTTGGATTTGAAGCATTTAGAGTTGCACCACCAACATGCAAAACGGTTGAATTCCCAATATATTTGATGTTGAATCCTCTATTGTATGCTCGCCAACACAGATCTATTTCTTCCATATGCGCAAAAAAATCAGCATCAAAACCTTCTAACAAATTAAAGACTTTTGAGCGGATAAAAAAGCAAGCTCCAGAAGCCCAAAACACCTCTTTTGTATCGTCATATTGTCCACTATCTTTTTCAATTGAATTAAATATTCTTCCTCTACAATAGGGATATCCAAGTCTGTCAATAAATCCGCCGCCAGCGCCTGCATATTCAAATTTATTTGGGTCTTTTTGATCTAAAATTTTTGGTTGAATAATGGCGACTTTTGTTTGTTTTTCAAAGCACTCAATTATAGAGTTTAGCCAGTTTTTAGTAACAGCAACATCGGAATTAAGAAAGCAAAAAATATCGGTTTTGATTTCTCTCACAGCTCTGTTGTAGGCTCCTGTGTAACCATAATTTTCAGTAAATTCAATGGTTTTTACTTTTGGATGGTTTTTTTTAATGTAATCCATGGAGTTATCGCTAGAAGCATTATCTACAACATAGATATCGTGTCCAGCGCTATACTTAATTACAGATGGTAGAAATGCTTCAAGAAGTGACTTTCCATTCCAATTTAATATGACAATGGCGATCTTCATATTTTGTTATTTTGTGGTAAATAATCAGGAAAAGATTTCAAAAACTGGTACGATTTATTTGATTTATCCATGGTACAATAATAATGATGTATCCCATTAGTAATCATCATGAAAGAGGTGTCTAAAGTTAAATTATATTGCGCAATTTGATCAAAAACCTTTTGATTTATTGAGACATTTGGAGCTTTGCATTCAACAATACAAAAGACGCTACCATCATTATTATAAATAACAATATCATAACGCTTCTTTTGATGGTGGACATAAAGTTCTTTTTCTACATTAATCAATGAAATTGGATATTTTTTTTCTTTAATTAAAAAGTGCAAACAATGCTGGCGTACCCATTCTTCGGGTTGAAGCACCACAAATTTTTTACGTATTTCATCAAAGATTTGCGTTTTATTTTCGCTATTTTTGATTCGGAATTTATATGATGGAAAGTTTAACTTTTGCACATTACAAATTTGCTAAATTTTTTCTGAATGCATACAGTACAATCTATTTTAAATGAAATTAAATCTGGAAAAATTCTTCCAATCTATTTTTTAATGGGGGAGGAGTCCTTTTTTATTGATCAGATTTCATCTTACATAGAAACTTCTGTACTTGCAGAAGCCGAGCGCGGTTTTGATCAAACTGTAATTTATGGAAAAGACACCACAATTGATGCTATTGTTTCTAGTGCAAAACGTTTTCCAATGATAGCAAGTAGACAGGTTATCATTGTCAAAGAAGCACAAAATTTAAGCAGAACGATAGAGCAATTATTACCATACGCTCAAAATCCCCAACTTACAACCACATTGGTTTTTTGTTATAAATACAAAACCATTGACAAAAGAAAAGCATTATATAAGGCCTTATCAAAAGCACATGTTGTTTTTGAAAGTAAAAAAGTTTACGACAGTAAAATACCAGCTTTTATCAGTAGTGAGCTTCAAAAAAAGAATCTTCAAATTACTCCAAAAGCAAACTATTTGTTGAGCGATTATTTAGGTAATGATTTATCCAAAATTTCAAACGAGTTAAGCAAGTTACAGTTGGTTATGAACACTGAAAGTACGATTACTCCAGAGCTCATTCAAGAAAATATTGGAATTTCAAAAGATTACAATAATTTTGAATTACAAAATGCTATTGCACAGCTCAATCACAAAAAAGCCTATCAAATTGTACGTTATTTTTCGGAAAACCCAAACCAACATCCCATGGTGGTTACGGTAGCAACCTTGTATAATTTTTTCACAAAATTGATGACCTTACATACCGTTTCTGATAGAAATCCAAAGACTCTTTCTAGGGCAATTGGTGTAAATCCTTATTTTTTAGAGGACTATCTTGTTGGCGCTAGAAATTTTCCCATGCGGCGTATCAGTGGAGTTTTTCAAACACTGCGCACTATGGATACAAAAAGTAAGGGTGTGGACGCTAATTTGAAGCCGAAAGACTTGTATAACGAACTCGTTTTTAGGATTTTAAATTAATTTTATTTGCAATTTCTTTTTGCAAAAAGTGCAGCACCAACAATTCCAGCATTATTTTTGAGTTCGGCTGCTCTAAACGGGGTTTCAATATCAATATACTTAGCAAATTGATCTATTTTTTTACTCACGCCGCCACCAAGAATAATTAAATCTGGATTGAAACTTTTTTCAATATGATTTAAGAAAAAATTTAAACGTTTCCCCCATTTTTTAAACTCCCAATCATTTCGTTTTCGAGCAGCATCTGAAGCAAATGATTCCATGATATCGCCTTTTTTTCCATACAAACGACCCAATTCAAAATTAGAGAGTAATTCTCCATTAAAAAACACACCAGAGCCTATTCCGGTTCCAATGGTAATAGTCATGACAAGTCCTTTTTCATTTTTTCCCTCTCCAAATTCCATTACTCCCATTGCAGCAGCATCGGCATCATTCACTACAAAAAAATCTGTACCAACTCTAGATTTAAACAATTGGTCAACTTGAGTGCCTTGCCAAGACTTATCTAAGTTGCTATAATGCATGGCTTTTCCATTTTTTACAATTGTTGGAAACGAAACGCCTACAATACCGTTCCATTGATGTTGATTACAGAGCATTTTTATAACTTCAGAAATCGCTTCAGGAGTTGCAGGTTTTGGTGTTGGAATCCGCAATCTTTCACTAACAATTTCACCTTTATTGGTGTCTACAATGGCGCCTTTTATTCCCGATCCTCCAATGTCTATACCTAGTATTTCCATAATCAATGCTTTAAATCTTCAATTTGAAAATTGTACTCATATTGTAAATCTTCATGAAGTTTATTCGTTTTTTTTTGTGCAGATTCAATCTGTCTGTTATAAATATTTGTAAGTGTTTTATTTTTAAATACTGATGGTCTAATGTCCTGCATTTTCAAGCAAAAGTATAATAGTAATTCCACTTCTGTTTCAGGTTGATTTGAATAGCGAGCAAATTTCCGAATACGACGCAAAATTTTTCTAACACTTTTTTTTACATAAAAATAACTGTTGGTATTGATGTCTAAAAAAAGTGTATCTAATTGATTTTTAATGCTCAGAACATAACTAGATTCGTCTTCTGATTCGAATAGAAGATAGGTAAGGAGTTCTTTGTTTTCAAGTTTGAAACGTGCTAAACGCAAGCAAAGTTGCTTGAGTTTTTCTTTATCTAAATGCTCTAACTCTTTGCGGAGTTCAACGACGCTTGCTGCTTTCATGTAATTGTAATATTACAATTTTTCAAAAATTATCACAATAGTTCTTGAATTTTATTTCATTTTTTAGCTGAAATAAAATTAAGTTAAATATCGACGCACAATCAAACAGATATGTATTTTTGCTTGAATATATGGATTCATTAACACAAATTGTTTTGGGTGCTGCCTGTGGAGAGGCAGTTTTAGGAAAAAAAATTGGGAATAAGGCATTGCTCTTTGGCGCAATTGGTGGCACCTTACCTGATTTAGACGTTTTTGTTGGCCGATGGATATTCAACAATGAAATTCAAGCTATGGCATTTCATAGAGGGTTTATGCATTCAATTCTGTTTGCGATTTTGGCAGGAGTAGGGCTTGGATATGCTGTTTTTTGGATGTACAATAGAGAGAATCGAAAAGGAATGACCTCTCAAAATGATTGGATAAAACTGTTTCTAATTTCAATAGTTACGCATCCAATTTTGGATTGCTTTACAGGATACGGAACTCAGTTATTTGCACCATTTTCTAACTACAGAGTTGCTTTTGATAATATTGCAGTCGCTGATCCTTTTTACACATTACCTTTTTTACTTTCAATTATTATTTTAATGTTTTTTAGGCGAAGCTCAAAAACGAGAGCTATTTTCTTAAACATTGGTTTTGGGATTAGCTCATTGTATATGCTTTTTACTTTGATAAACAAGTTTTATGTAAGCGCAGTGTTCAAGTCTGATTTAGAGCAAAAAAATATAAGCTACAATCGTTTTAAAAGTCAACCTACAATTTTGAATAATATACTGTGGTATGGGGTTGCAGAATCTGATACAGCATATCATGTTGCATTTTATTCAATTTTGGATAAAAATAAAGCGCCAAGAAAATGGCAAAGTATTCCAAAAAATCACCAGCTTGTGTCGTCAAATGATAGTGATATTAAAACCTTAATTTGGTTCAGCGATGGATTTTATTCAATAGCTGAAACACCTAAAAAGGACACTTTTGTGTTTAAGGATTTGCGTTATCCTTTGATGAATGAAGAAGATCCAAACTCTTCAGTGTTTAATTTCAAAATTAAGAAGAAAAAACAACGTTGGACGGCACAGCCATTTTACCCAAAAGAGGTGAAAGAAAAAGACATTTCAGCATTTTGGGAACGACTAAAAGGAATTTAGAGTACGCCAACAGCTTTCATACACTTTTTTATGGACTGATAGGTTCTCTTAATATCATTATCTAATCCTACAGAAAAACGAATTAATCCTTCGCTTAATCCCATTTCTTTTTGTTCGTCTTCAGGAATTTCAGAAGAAGTGGAACTTCCAGGTGCGCTAAATAAGGTTTTATAAAACCCTAAACTAACCGCCAAATAGCCAAGGTTTTCTTTTTGCATCAATTCCATCAATTCGTTGGCTTTTTCGAGCGTTCCTACATCAATTGTAAGCATACCACCATAACCATATTCTTTATTCATTTGTTGTTTAAATACATGGTGAGAGGGGTGAGATTCAAGTCCAGGATAAACGGTTTTTATGCCGTCCAATTCAAATTTTTCTGCCAAATACATGGCATTGTGACTATGTTGTTTCATCCTAATGTGAAGTGTTCTTAAATTTTTTAGAATTGATGCAGCTCTAAGACTATCCATGCTAGCTCCCAAAAGCATCGCTGCGCCATCGTTTACATTTCTAAGATGATCAATCAATTCTTGACTGCCACAAACCACACCTCCAATGGTATCGCTTGAACCATTAATGAATTTGGTGAGACTGTGAATAACAATATCGGCACCTAATATTTTTGGTGATATCGAAAGTGGTGAGAATGTATTGTCTACAACCAATTGAATATTATGCTTTTTTGCAATTTTTGCTAACGCTTTAATGTCAGCAACTTCAAGCAAAGGGTTACTAACGGATTCACAGTATAGTACAGTGGTTTTTTGTGTTATAGATTTTTCAACAGCCTCCAAATCATTGATGTCTACAAAAGAGGTATTTATTCCAAACTTAGGGGCAAAATTCTTGAGAAAAGCATAAGTGCCTCCATAAATCGTTCGACTAGAAACCACATGATTTCCAGCATGGCATAATTGCATCAAAACAGCAGTAATTGCTCCCATTCCAGAGGCGGAAACATTGGATGTTTCTGTGCCTTCCATCGCAGCCAATGCCTCTCCTAGGTACAAGTTTGAGGGCGAGCTATGTCTCGAATAGAGGTAGCACCCGTCAGCATTACCCTCAAAAGTGTCAAACATGGTTTTTGCGGAAAGGAAAGTGTATGTTGATGAATCTGAAATAGATGGATTTACACCTCCAAATTCTCCAAAATATTGTAAATCTTGAATAGAGTCTGCGGGTTTCATAAATATTGATTATTTTTAATCAAATATCTATTTTTAAAGATTTAAAAACAACAACTATTTGTAATTTTAGAAAATTATTCATACAAATAGATTAATTTTAGATAAAAATTTTATATTTTTGTTGAAGTTAATATAATAAAAGATATTTTTTCAACATGAAACTAGATGTACTTGATATAAAAATACTCCGCTTACTTCAAAAAGATGCCAAACTTACCAATAAAGCGCTTTCTGCAAAGTTATCACTTTCTGTAACAGCTATTTACGAACGTATTAAAAAACTTGAAAAAACAGGATTTATTGAGGGCTATGTTGCTCTAGTGTCAAAGGAAAAAGTAGGTAAATCCTTTGTTGCATTTTGTCATGTAAAACTCGTTCAACATACTCAAGACAACGTCAAGCAATTTGAACGAGAGGTTATTGCCATTGAAGAGGTTTTGGAATGTTACCATCTAAGTGGTGATTATGATTATTTACTAAAAGTTCACGTAAAAGACATGGAATCTTACCGAAAATTTATGATTGAAAAGTTAACAAATTTAAATCATATTGGTAGTACCCATAGTATGTTTATGATCAATCAAGTGAAACATACAACGGCTCTAAATATTTAAATTTTTATTCTAATCTATTCAACGGAAGTTTGTACTTTTGTTCTATTAAAATTCAAAAAAATATGAAATCATATGATGTTGCTGTAATTGGCTCTGGCCCTGGCGGATATGTAGCAGCCATTCGTTGTGCTCAACTTGGAAAAAGTGTTGCCATTATTGAAAAATATAGTACCATGGGAGGGACTTGTCTAAATGTTGGTTGTATTCCAAGTAAAGCTTTATTGGATTCATCTCATCATTTTGAAGATGCCATAAAACATTTTGATACGCACGGTATTGAACTTCCTGGAGAAGTAAAAGTCAATCTTGAAAAAATGATGGCAAGAAAACAATCTGTAGTTGATCAAACAACTGTGGGGATCGAGTTTTTAATGAAGAAAAACAATATTGATGTCTATCAAGGCGTTGGCGCTTTCAAAGACGCAACACATATTAGCATAAGCGGAGATACTACCCAAGAAATTGAGACAAAATACACCATTATTGCCACAGGTAGCAAGCCCTCTGTACTTCCTTTTGTTACTATCGACAAAGAACGTATCATCACTTCAACAGAAGCCTTAAAGCTCAAAGAAATACCAAAACACCTTATCATTATTGGAGGGGGAGTAATTGGCCTAGAACTGGGTCAAGTTTACAAGCGTCTTGGTGCAGAAGTCACTGTTATTGAATATATGGATCGTATCATTCCAACAATGGACAAAGGTCTATCCAAAGAACTTAATAAAGTCTTCAAAAAGCAAAAATTTAAAATTAACACTTCCCATAAAGTTACTTCAGTAACACGCAAAGGCGATACCGTTACAGTAACTGCCGAAAACAAAAAAGGTGAAATCGTAACTTTCTCAGGCGATTATTGTTTGGTGTCTGTAGGTCGAAGCGCCTATACAGCAGGGCTTAACGCCGAAGCTGCTGGAGTAGAATTGAATGAACGAGGCCAAGTGAATGTAAATGAGCATTTACAAACCTCTGCTTCAAACATATACGCCATTGGCGATGTTGTTCGAGGAGCAATGTTGGCCCATAAAGCAGAAGAAGAAGGGGTGTTTGTTGCCGAAACCATTGCAGGCCAAAAACCACATATAAATTACAACCTTATTCCAGGTGTTGTATACACATGGCCAGAAGTGGCTGCTGTTGGAAAAACAGAAGAACAACTCACTGAAGAAGGCGTGGCCTATAAAGTAGGGCAATTTCCAATGCGTGCTCTTGGTAGGAGCCGAGCAAGTATGGATTTAGATGGTTTTGTTAAGATTATAGCCAATCAAACAACCGATGAAATTTTGGGGGTTCATATGATTGGAGCACGTTGTGCCGATCTAATTGCAGAAGCTGTAGTTGCAATGGAATTTCGTGCATCTGCAGAAGATATCTCCAGAATGTCTCATGCACATCCAACATTTACTGAAGCTATTAAGGAAGCTGCTCTTGCAGCAACCGAAAATAGAGCATTACATATTTAATTGATGTACAATATTTTATATTCAAAACGGTCATAAAATGACCGTTTTTTTTTGAAAATTAGTATTAGATATTTTTTGATTTAAAAAAAAAATGTATATTTAAGAGATTGATTTACAATGAATTGTCTAATATTTAAACAATTTTATTAAACAAAATTGATATTACTAACATAGCACCTAAAAATGTAAAGTGCAAAAGCAACCCAAATCGCTTTGAATCAAGACAACCTAAAACACCAACACTCCGACGAGGCATTAGTATTTGCCATCATTCATAAGGATGAAACACATCTTTTTGAAACCTTACATGATCGCTATTATTCAATAGTATATGGTCGATGTCTAAGTTTTTTTAAAAACAAACATGATGCTGAGGACGTCTCTCAAGAAATATTTTTTAAAGTATTTTTAAAGCTAGAAACCTTTTTGTTTAAATCAAAATTTTCAACTTGGTTGTATAGTTTTACCCATAATTATTGTATAAATTACAAACGAAACATTGAATACAGAAAATTTGAAACTAAACTCATTGATCCAGAAAGATTGAGTAAAGAGTTTTTTAGTTATAATTATGACTCTTGTATTATAGACGAGTATCAATTAATGCGATTAAAACTCGCAATTAGTTTATTGCCAAAGCATGAACAAAAGCTAGTTTTGTTAAAATATTGCGGTCATATGACCATAAGAGAAATGGCCGATGTTTACAACCTAGGAGAAAGCGCTATTAAAATGAAATTGAAACGCATCAAAAATAAAATCATTAAAAATTATAGGATAGCAGATTTTGAAGAGTTGAAATTTGCTTAATTATTTTCGTTTTTTGCGATTAAAATTTTTGTCTCCTCTTGTTTTTGGTTTTTTGTATTTTTTTCCAATAGTTCTTTTGTAGGATCCCCCAAGATTTACCTTTTTATTTTTTTCTTTTTTTTCATGAAATGCAGGTCCAGGAACATCATCATTTTTCTTTTTGTTTGGATTATATCGTTCCTTTACAACTTTTCGTTCCTCTGGCATCAATTCATTTGATATATCCACTTCGGCAGGCCAATCACAAAGTTGAATTTCAAAATTCATATAGCGCTCAATTTGAATCCTAAATTCTTGTTCTTTTTTTGTTGATAATAATACACTTTCCCCTTGTTTTTGAGCGCGTCCAGTACGACCAATGCGATGCATGTAATTTTCAGAAAACTCTGGAGTATTGAAACTAATCACATGGGAAACGTCATCTATATCTATACCCCGTGCCATCAAATCTGTGGTAACTAAAATTTTATAGGTTCCATTTTTAAATTCTTCAATAGCATTCCGTCTGTAATTTTGCGATTTGTTGGAATGAAGCACACCACATTCATTTCCAAAATTGAGCGTCAAAGCTTCAAACAAGCGGTCGGCTATGCGTTTTTGGTCCACAAAAATGAGTACTTTTTTGAATGCTTCTTTTTTAGCCAACAGAAACAATAAAAGATTAAGCTTTGAATTATAATTTGGTGCATCAAAACGTGTTTGTAAAATATTTTTTAGTGGGGTTCCCGAAAGTGCGGTAGATACTTTATTGGGGTTTCTAAAGAAGTTTGAAATAATATGTTCGACCTCTGAATTCATTGTAGCAGAAAACATAATATTCTGTCGTTGCTCTGGAAGCAAATCAAAAATATTAATAAGCTGGTGTCTAAACCCTAAATCGAGCATCACATCGACTTCATCAATGACTAGTTTTTGAATATCTTTCAGTCGCAATGCTCTACTAACGGCCAAGTCGTAAAGTCGTCCAGGAGTTGCGACCACAATATCTGCACCGTTTTCAATTTGTTTTTTTTGAGTATTGATGTTTGTCCCGCCAAAAATTCCAACAGTTTGAAACGGTAATTCTTTGCTTAGTTTATCAATAGATTCAACCACTTGTAACACTAATTCTCTTGTAGGAACAAGAATTAAAATACGTGGAGAACTTTGAGAGGGTTGTGTAAGGTTTCTTAGCAATGGCAAAGTGTAGGCCATTGTTTTTCCAGTTCCTGTTTGTGCAATTCCAATGAGGTCTCTACCAGAGCAAATTTTTGAAAAAGTAGCACTTTGAATTGCAGTAGGGTGTTTGAATCCTAGCTGTTTAATCGCATCATATAAAACAGGGGTAAGTTTAAAATTGCTGAAAGTGTCCAAGTTGAAAAATTTATTCAAAGGTAATGTATTCTGATAAAGTAGGTGTATATTTCAATATATCTGATTAAATTTACATTTAATTAGTTTGAATATAATTTTTGAGAACACAATTTCATTTTAAACCAAAACATATAGAAGCTTTTAAAAGGCAACTTTTGCAATGGGCCAATCGTTTTGATGAAGTTGTTTGGTTGGATTCAAATCATTATGACCAAACCCACAGTAGTTTTGAGGCTATTTTGGCTGTAGATGCTTATTCGAGTTTGCAACTTTCTAAAAATCATTGTTTCAAACAATTGGAGAATTATAGGAATACAACTTCAGATTGGATTTTTGGTTATCTTTCTTATGACTTAAAAAATGATGTTGAAAAGCTAAATTCTTCAAATTTTGATGGTGTACAATTTCCAGATTTGTTTTTCTTTCAACCCAAAAAAGTATTTATTTTCCAAGGCGATCAGTTGCGTATTCATTACTTAGAGGAGTTTTCATTTTGTATCCAAGATGATTTAAAAACAATTGAA
>CBFHNG010000014.1:0-37645 GCA_965657165.1 Flavobacteriaceae bacterium | reverse complement strand
GAGAGTAAGAGTAGTTTTTTCATTTTATAATACTTTTTTATAAGTGTAAACTGTACCATCATATTCATAACTCATGGTATTATCATCAACTATATTTATTGTGTAAATGTCAGTATAACCTACATTATAATTTAATTGGTACTCATTACCAGAATTAGTCCAAGTCCCTATTAAAATTTCTTCAGAACAGCCTGGATTACCAGCACTTATAAAATCGTAATAATCTCTAAATGAACCATCAGAATTAAATTCAATAAATAGTCCATCACAATAGCATTCACTGTCGTAATATACAGTATCATTAACAGTAGAGCCACATAATGTAACTCCTAGAGCAGAATAAAAGTTCCAGTATCCGATAATTGAAGAATTATTGTTGTCATTATTACTGTTTGAACTATCATCACTACTACAAGTGAAGATTAATAAAGCGGAGAGTAAGAGTAGTTTTTTCATAATTTCAATTTAATAAAAAGAAAATAATTTAATTGCTTTATCAACCAGAACCTCTGTTCTTTCTTTAATATCATCTGCTGTCCAGCTGTCACTGTTTTTAAGTTTACTATTTAACCATAAGCCATTTAAGTAACCAATGTTTTTACCATCCTGTTGCCTTGTTTTTTTCTTTTCAAATGACATATTACTTAGCTTAGAGTTATATCCAGTTAGGGTTAGATTACCCAGTTTGTGGACATATTTACTTTTGATTTCTTTAGCAAGTTGTTCATCTCCGTTTGCTATCATTTGAACCCATTCTTTAGGAATATTATCTCCTTGTGGTAGAATATGTTCAATAGTCCATTTAAATTTCTTTTTATCTCTTTCGTAAAAGTTAGTATATATCTCATCTGTTTGAGTTTCACTAAGCTCAATTGCAGATAAAATATAACGAACTGCACCAACATTTTCATCGTAAATATTACCATTCAATTTTTCAGCAAATTGTCTATCATTAGCGGGTCTGCCAATATTTAAGAAAACTTCTTTAGTCTTATCAAAATCATATGATTCAAATGAGTTTAACTCCTCAATAATTTCAATAAAATAGTTGGTAAGGTTTCTGGTATTTGGGTAATCAGTAACATTTCGTCTTATAAAATACTTACATAGCAAATCAATTATTTGGATTTTTTGTTCAGAACTTATTCCAAACTTTTTATCTAAAAACATCAAAAGCATATAAGCATCAGCGCCATTTACATTCTCTAGATTTCTTAATGCATAAATAAGCTGTTTTGAGTTTTCACTATTGTCATAATCAATATTGTTGTTATATATCTCAGAACATTCCTCCAGTCTTTCTAGTATTGCATTAGCATCTTTGTCAATCAAATCTTCATATATTCTAATCAAGTTAGATTTTATAGCCTTTGGAGCCTTCTTCACCTCAATTTCAGGGTTTACTTTGAAAGCATTATAAAACTGTCTTAAAAAGCGCTCTTGAGTACTGTAATCATCTGTTAGATTAGTAACAACCCCACTCCATCTTTCGTAGTGCTCATCAAGAGATGATTTATTGGTATGGCTTACTGAATCTTTTTCGAGTCTCCCAAGAAGCTTATTTTTAATTAAATCAACAGCAGAAAGAGGAACACCTCTGTTGTTTAAAGTTTCGAATAAAGTAAACGCGTCAGAGTGACCAATGACATCAATTTTAACAATGGTTGCCATGTTAAGCTTAACTAAAAAATCTTGTGCTTTTTGGTATGTGAATATTGAATTACCGTCATCATCCTTTTCATTTAATCGGTCACAGAAATAATCAAAAGCTTTGTACATTCTCCTAAGGCCAAGAAATTTGGGTTTTTTTATTGGCTTATTTACTCCATTACCTAAGACCTCGTAGAAAATCCAATTATAGTCATCCATATTTGATGCCGTGTACGAAGGAGTTACTCGTGGTGTTTTGTTCTGTAAGACTATTTTCTTTTTGAAGCTAAATAATTCGTGTTTTGCCTCTTCATCATCATCAGGCATGTTCTCAAGAAAATACTTATAAAGTGCTAAGTAAAGAAGACTAATAGTAGTAGTTCTTTGTTGCCCATCAACCAACTCTAGTTCAGCATGTTTATGAGAATCAAACTGAGTATTTATGCAAATAATTGAACCTAAAAAATGTCCTCCTGCACTTTCATCTATATCATCAAATAGGGACTCCCAATTGAATTTTGCCCAAATATATTCACGTTGGTATTTAGGTATAAAATAACTGACTTGGCTTTCAGATGAAAACAGTTCAGCTACAGGTTTATTAGTAACGCTTTGAATCATAAACTCTAAATTTTAATTTCATCGATTTCTTTCATTATTCTATCGGTCTCACTAAGAGCAACGATTATTTTCTGATAGTGAGCAATATCCTCCCATTCTAGTTTGCGCCCATTTCTATCTTTAAGCCATTTCTGGGCAGGCTGATAGCCTCCAATATAAAATTCCCATGCCACAAGTGGAACGTTATCGAAATACTGTTCATTATTTATGTAAACCTTTCCGTGTGTTTCATTATCAGGCTCATATCCAGGGCTATTTTTAGACATTTTTCTGCTCACTAAATTATCCCCTGCGATTGGATATTGAGTAATGTACTGCTCAACGGTTGGGCTTTCAAGTAGATGTATCTGACGTATTTCTCCACCTAGTTTTACCAGTTTCCAAAAAGTGTCTTGGTCTTTTGGATATGGTACTCTAGGAAAATCAATCTTGAGAAACTCTTTGTATTTTTCTCTGTAAGTAGGCGAGTGTAGAACTGCATAGATGTAATCTAAAATATCTATTGGTGCAAAAGTTCCTTTGGTTTCTTCTTTTTCGTTAGTAAATCTTAGAGCTAGTTTTTCAGCAATTTGATTTAAAATTTCTCCTTTTAGATTTGGTGTTCTTTCCTCAGATTGTTCAATAGATTCTTGTCCGTCAGAAACTGAATATAAGTAAAGAGGGAACTGAGATGGAATTCCTTTATAGCTGAAATGAAATCGATTATCAATCATATTCTTAGTAACTTGGACTAAGTTCCAATTAGCATCTGTTGACTGTCTTGCGGTAATTAAATTTACATTCTCTCCTTTAATTATGTTATACATATACTTTTCTCTACCCCAATCAACCATATCAGAAGAATAGTATATTTTTCGTGAGTCAAAAGGGCGATAATCAAAATTCTTAATTAAATCTTGATGGGTATTATTAGCAATTTTTTTTCGAGCATCAACAAGTTTCCAACCTCTTGAATCACCAGCTAAATATTTTCCATTTTTCTTATTTGGAAATAACCAACTTCTTGTCTCACTGTCAGAAAACTCATCACTTGCAAACCTTTCCATTCTATCGACAAGATTTTTCGCCTTAAAATCCACAACCACAGAATCTCTTGCTGTTACAATACCTGTTACATTTAGAGGAAATAGTTCATCAATTCCAAAACCATTATTATACTGTTTAAGACCTTCCTTGTTTTTCTGAACGAAAAAGTAAAACGGTTCTTCGGGTTTCAACTTTACAAAATCAACAGTTTTGATTGATTTCTCATTCAAGAAAGTATATTTCAAATCTCTCTTTCCAAACAAATCAAAATGATAAATATCTCCTAATTGATTCGCTTTTTTTCTGCCTGTTTTTACAAAAACATTGATTGAAACTCCTTGTTGAATATCAAACACATTGACGTCAGGGCTACCATCTGGTGCAGTTTCTTTTTTCTTGCTATTACCGTGTAAATCAATCGTATAAATTTTATCGTAAGTTTTAAGTAAATTCCAACGCATGCCCCTAAAAGTTGGATTGTCTAAGAATCCGTGGGGATTAATAAAAGCTAAAACACCAGTTCCATTTTTTTCAATAAAATGTTGTCCATAACGTAAGAACTTTACATAGTCATCATTAAGCCAATGCTTACGTTCATTTATATTTACTCCGTCAACATATTTATAATCTTCAATCAAATTGCTTATCCATTTGCCATTGTTGGAAGAAATTCCACTGTAAGGCGGATTTCCAATCACACACATAACAGGTGTATCTCTTTTAACTAAATTAGCCTCACTAGCTTCCATACTTAACATTTTCAAAAATAACGTTCCAGTATCTTGATGGGCTTCTTCTAAAGAGTTGGTTAAATAAACTTTAAAACGTTGGTTTATAGTTGGCTTATACCCTGTTTCAGTGAGAAGTAAATCAAGTTTTAAATGAGCCATAGCATATGATGCCATTAACAACTCAAAGCCATTAAGTCTTGGGATTAAATCATTTTCAACATACGATGGCCATGCCCCTTGCATAGCACTAAACCCTTTATGTATATGCTTAATAATTTCTGCTAAAAAAGTACCAGTTCCAGTGGCAGGGTCAAGGAATTGTACCTTGTGAACCTCTTGTTCAATTTCTTTATACCCACTTTTAAAATTTTTATTTGGTTCGTTGGTTTTAATTTTAATTTTTGTCTTAGATGTGTCAGCAATACCTCGTGACAATCCAAATTCAGTTTTTAAAATATCGTCTACAGCACGAACCATAAACTTAACAACAGGCTCTGGAGTATACCATACGCCTCTTGCTTTTCTCAGCTTACTGTCATATTCAGAAAGGAAAGTCTCATAGAAATGAATGATTGGGTCATTGGCTTGAGTACTTTGGCCAAAGTTTTTCAACAGTTCATTAATATCCGTAGCGTTAAAAACTGCTGCAAGATTGTCTACAGTTCTAACAATACGCATGTCAATATTTGCCCCTGCTATATCTTCAAAAAACTTTCGTAAAAATGGATTAGACTTTGGTATCAGTTCAGCAGCTTCTTGTCTTGAAAAGTCTTCAAGTGTTTCATCATGGAGTCTTGCAGCAAACATCCCATAGGCCAATGTCTGCGCGTACATATCAGAAAACCCTTTTGGGTCTAAATCAGTAATTAAATACCCTTTAAAAGTTTCATATTGAAGTTTAAGCGAGCTATTTTCTGATGACTCCTCATCGCTGACCACAGCTTTTTCTATTATGGATTGCAGATATCTAGCCTTACCTGCCATCATCTTAGCCAGCTTTTGTGGAGACTTAATTGTGACACCAACAAATTCAACAAAGTCTTTTATGAGGCTCTCAAATTGGCTGAAGTTGTTAGTCAATGGGACTACTTTACCGTTTTGTATTTCCCCAATTCTTATCTCATGAACAAGCTCCTCATTTTCAAAAAACTGAAACCATAAATAATCTGTTATGATAAGGTTGTCTAGTCCTTTTCGATACCTGTCAAATTGATTTTTATTTAGTGATTTGTCATTAAGGTCTTTACCAACATCTTTTGCTTCAATGAATCCCCTAGGGATGTTATCTTCAGTAAGAACATAATCTGGGTTTCCACAATCCGTCACATTGGACGGCTCATTGGTCACATCAATATGAGGAACAATGTTTTTGATAAGATTTTCTAAATCTGTTCTGTATGCATGCTCTCTAGCAATACCAGAAACATATTTTGAGTTTACGGCCTGGATGTATTGGTTTAGATTCATAAAAATTGTTTATTAGATATAGTAAATTTATTTTGCTTCAGTTTTTCTTCTAACCCACTAATTATTCTATCATAATATCTATCCTGTGGGATTGGTATTCCATAAGCATCAAATGCATTAGAGCCGAAAATTTCATCATAAGTTTTTAGCCAATGATTAAATATTTTAATTACTTCAAATTCTTTTAATGTTTTTACATGTGCTTCAGTAATGGCCAGCATCAATTTTGGCCCTCCAAAGTCATTATAATGCAATGATATACTAGAATCTTTTTGACCCATCATAGCTCTTCCTATAGCTTGGCTTATGTCTAAGTGAGTTGATGTAGTCATAAACGTTTTTCTAGCAGACTTAAAACTTAGCATCCCCAAATTACCTAAATGCTTGTTATAATTATTAAATATACTAGAAAACTTTGTATCTTTCTTTACGTTATCATTAAATAGCCTTAGAAAATCAATTTCTTCCAATGGCTTTTTGTGTAAAAGCCCTAGTTTATTCCACTTTAAATCTTCTCGCTTAAAAAATGCTTGTTTGGGGTGTGAATGGGAAATCATCTTTTGTAAAACATTTATTAATCCAATAATTGGTGGGACAAGTAAAGTCCGCATCAGGTTTCCGCTTTTACTTCTTTCATGATTATAAATTAACCTATTCCCATTAACAGTAACTTGCCCTTTAACACCAATTTTTTTTCTAACGTTCAGCTCACTTACAAAGTCATAATCTAAATTATAAGAAGACAGTAAGCAAACATCTTTAGGGTAGAGCCCTCTCATAGAAAACATCAGGAGCCATAAACCAATGGCTTCAAAATCACGCAGAAGATAATTTATGGTCTTTTTTTGATGAGCATTATTTTTGATATTATCTATTGCCAATATAACTTGGTCTGTAGTCATTGATTTTGGTTGGATTAATACTCTTTTATTACCCCAGTCTGAGTCAAAATTAAATTCTTGGAAAGTGATTTTTCGTTTTTTTGCATAGTTGCAAATAGCTTTAAAGTTTTTGAGGTATGTATTTAGTGTTTGTTTAGACCTGCCCTTTTCATCCAATGACTGTTTTAGTTTTTGAAAATTCTCAAACGTAATATCTTTAAAACAAGGATTTTTTATTCCTGTGTGTAAAGAAAAAGCATTTACAGCGTTCCTGTAATTTTGCAACGTGCTATTAGACTTTACTCCAACACAAAAAGCATCAATGAATGCATGAATTTCATCAAGAACAGACGAATTTGATAACATTTGCTTGGCTGTATTGAAATCAACACTCCCCATAGAATATTTCGCCTGTACATCAAGTAGTTTTTTTTGACGCTTTGACAGCAATTCGTTAATTTCTTGAGACATAGGATGTTTTGGCGAAACTCTATTGAGATGCTTTTGCCACATCTTTGGGTGAATAAATACACCCGAGACAGCAATAATAGAGTCCTTACCCTTGTCCTTAAAGCGAATTTGCAAAGGACATGTACCATCTTTTTTTTGTCTTCCTAACTTGAAATTAAGTGTCATATCAAAATTTATCCCCAAATTTACCCCTTTTTATTGAAAAAACGAAGAAAAACACTTGACTTTCAGGTTAGATTAAAATCAGATTAAAAATTAAGAAAAAGGAATGGTTTTAATCTGTAAATAAGTATATTTAACAAATAAAACTATTGACTGGCAGTCAAGAGGTCGGCGGTTCGAGTCCGCTCTTCTCCACTAGTGTCACCGCTACACTACATAAGTCTAATCAAAGCCCACTTAATTGGTGGGTTTTTTCTTTAAAAATAGTTTTGCTTGAATATACAGCCAAACACCAGTATATGTTACTGCCATAAAAAGCAGTGTATATATAACTAAAGCAACAATATTTCCTTTGTTTAAAAACAAATCTAACATGCTATGCGTCTCATAATCTAGGACTCCACAAACAATGGCCAAAACTAGAGAAAAAATAAATATACTGATGTGAGATCTCTTACTCATAATATTTAAATCTACAATTTTTTTTTAGAATTTCTAATTTTTATTTTTATTAAATCTCTCTTAATCGTAATATTGCAATGAAATAATTATATAGATTATGGGTATTGCAAAAACAGAGATATTTTCCATCCAACACAATGAAATTGCGCGGTTTTCAAAAGCATTAGGACATCCTGCTCGTGTTGCTATTTTAGAGCATTTATTTAAGATTAACAGCTGTGTTTGTGGGGATTTAGTTGTAGAAATTGGACTGGCTCAAGCAACAATTTCCCAACATTTAAAAACCTTAAAATCCCTTGGGCTTATCAAAGGAAATGTAGAAGGAACAAGTGTGTGTTATTGTATTGATACAGAAAATTGGCTAAAAATGAAGCATATTATTTTTGGCTTTATCAATCAAGATTTAAGCCCACAAAACTGTTGCTAAACTCATTTAAATTAAAATAAAAAACAACCGAATATGCTTTTTAAAACAATAGAAAATCAAATTGAAAAACTAGACACTAATAGTATTTCTAGCGAACGGCAAAACGTCTTGCAACCTCTTGCACATTTTATACAATCAAAGGTTGAAAACAATGAAATCGTTCGCCTAAATTTTATTTGTACTCACAATTCTCGAAGAAGCCATTTGTCTCAAGTATGGGCACAAACAATGGCACATTATTTTGGTATTAAAAATGTATTTTGCTATTCTGGAGGAACAGAAACAACAGCACTTTTTCCAGTTGCTGCTAAAACCTTGGAAAGTACTGGTTTTGAAATCGAAACGATTGCAAATGGGGTTAATCCAATATATGCCATTAAATATTCTGAAAATGAACATCCAATTCTTGGATTTTCTAAAAAATTTGACAGTAATTTTAATCCAAATTCTGATTTTGCAGCTATTTTAACCTGTTCCTCAGCCGACAAAGAGTGCCCATATATTGCAAATGCAGAAGCGCGAATTCCAGTAACTTATGACGACCCCAAAGCATTTGATGGAACACCACAACAATTAGAAAAATATATGGAAAGAAGCCTACACATTGCGACAGAACTAAAATTCGTTTTTTCAACAATTAAATTATAAATCATGGCAGGAAAAAAATTAAGTTTTTTAGATAAAAACCTTACCCTATGGATTTTTACAGCAATGGGGGTTGGAGTAAGTTTGGGCTATTTTATCCCAAACATTCCTAAAATTATCAATGGGATGAGTAGCGGAACAACCAATATTCCTATCGCAATTGGACTGATTGTTATGATGTATCCGCCATTAGCAAAAGTGAATTATTCTTTATTACCTAAAGTATTTCAAAACACAAAAATAGTATCAATTTCATTGCTTCTCAATTGGATTATTGGTCCTATCCTTATGTTCATTTTGGCCATCACTTTTTTAAAAGATTACCCAGAATATATGGTGGGATTAATTCTTATTGGATTGGCACGTTGTATTGCAATGGTTTTGGTGTGGAATGATCTTGCCGAAGGGAGTACAGAATATGGAGCGGCTTTAGTAGCCCTTAACAGTGTGTTTCAAGTTTTTGCCTATAGTTTTTATGCATGGCTATTTATCACTGTTTTACCGCCATATTTTGGGTTTGAAGGTGCCATTGTTGACATTTCGATTCAAACCGTTGCAGAAAGTGTGCTTATATATTTAGGAATTCCTTTTTTATTAGGGATTTTGAGTCGTCAAATCTTAATTAAACTGAAAGGAGAAACGTGGTATACCCAAACATTTATTCCAAAAATTTCACCACTCACGCTCATTGCATTGTTGTTTACCATTGTTGTTATGTTTTCTTTGAAAGGCGAACTGATAGTAGAAATCCCAATGGATGTTCTAATTATTGCGATTCCTTTGCTCCTCTATTTTGGAGCAATGTTTTTTATTGGGTTTTTCTTTACAAAAGCCATGGGCGGCGATTATGACAAAACAGCATCTGTTGCATTTACTGCAGCAGGCAATAATTTTGAGCTTGCCATTGCCGTAGCCATTGGCGTTTTTGGACTCAACTCTGGACAAGCCTTTGCTGGAGTCATTGGGCCATTGGTGGAAGTTCCAGCCCTTATTTTATTGGTACGCGTTTCGTTTTGGTTAAGAAAAAAATATTTTCCAATTATTAAAGACTAGTATTCTAGTTTTTATGAGCACCATCACAAAAAGGTGCATCTAGAGTTTTTCCACAGTTGCAAAGTGAAAAACGATTACGTGTTGGGATTTGATTCCCATCAGCATCTAGAAGTGTAACTTGTTTTGCATTGGTAACAACAACTTTTCCTGTTGCCGAAATTTGAATTGTGGGCTTGTTTGAGTTTTCCATGGTTAATTTTTTTGTAAAGTTAGTATTTTTAAAAATTAACAAAAAAATTCAGATAAAATAAATAGATTTGCCCCTCCAAAACGGGATGTGGCGCAGTCCGGTTAGCGTACACGGCTGGGGGCCGTGTGGTCGCAGGTTCAAATCCTGTCATCCCGACATCATCAAAAGCCTAACTTCTTTGGAGTTAGGTTTTTTTAATGTACCACCAATCGTTTTGTGATCATGGTTTTATTGGTCTTAATGGAGACAATATATAGCCCAGAATTTAAATCTGAAACATTTAAATTAGTACTGTTTTTATTGATATTGTTCTGATTCAAAATCAACTTTCCGGTAACATCAAATAATTGAATGTTTTTAATTAATTCGTCGGAATTCAATGAGATTTTAACCTTATTTTGTGCGGGGTTTGGAGACAATGAAGCCTTTGTAACCTGCCCAACAGTATTCAGATTTAGTGGAGCTTGTTGATAAACACGAACATAGTCAATTTCCATTATAGCATCAGAAAAATTTATAGGAATATCACCGCCTAGACTTCCGCCCATAGCAATATTTAGCAAAATATAATGAGGATTGTCATAAGGGAGCTCGTTATTGTTTTGACGTTCAAAAAACACATTATCGTCTAAGAGAATTTGAATCACATCTTCTGTCCAAATTAGAGAATACTTATGATAGGAACCACTAGAATCGTTGATTGGTGTTGTTGTCCCTTGATTTTCATACTCACCAGATGCCAAATTTCTATAATGCATGTATCCGTAAGTAATACTTTTATCCCATCCATTTTGTTCCATAATGTCTATTTCGCCACAGTCTGGCCATCCCACACTTCCATAAGTGTTGCCAAAGTAGTTTCCAGTTTCGTTAATATTAGCACCCAATGTCCAAATCGCTGGCCATGTTCCTGACTCTTCAGGAAGCTTCGCGCTAACATCAACCCTACCGTATTTGAAGGCATATTTTGAATTTAAACGCGCCGAGGTGTAGTTTTTGGTCACTCCATTATAGGGGTAGTTTTCTTTAATGGCCTTTATCTTTAAAGTTCCATTGCTAACATATGAATTTGAAATTTGATCGGTATAATGCTGAAGCTCACCGTTAGCCCAATCTGTGCCATTGATTATGGGGATGACTTGATAATGCCATTTTGTGGGGTCTGGTGCCCCTGTGTAGTCATCAAACTCATCACTCCACACCAATTCGTCAAATGTAGTAAGTGTACTGTCTACACCGTCAATATTATCAACATAAAAAGTACCAGATAATAATTGTCCGGGTGCTACAAAAAGAGCAATTCTACTAAAATTCCCTGAAATACTTTGTGTTCCAGTTTGGCCAATGATATTGGCCTGAGAAAAATCTAGTTGAACTTGAGACCATCCATTACCAGGAACTGTAGCCTCAACAAAAGCATTGCCAAAACCTGAATCACTGCCTTCAAATTTTACTTGAACCGTCGTTGGCCCTATGGTTGAGTAAAAATCAAAAGTCACAAGTTTAGAATCATCGAAGTTGATATTTGGTATTAAGTCTAAATAAACACCTTCATAAATATCATTCCCCGCATTTTGAATCACGCCGACAGTATTGGTTGCATCTGATGGATCAGGTTGTTTATAAAATGTACAGCCTTCTCCAAAAGGAGAAAAAACATCTTGATTATTTTCAAAATCTAAGGGTAAATTTTGTGCAAAAACATTACTTGTGATATACACAAAAAAGAAAAAAATAATTCTCATTCAAAGTTTGTTAAATTGGAAGTTAAAAATAGTGAAAATCTTTCTTAAACTAAATGAATACACTATATATTACTTTATATTATTAATTAAAAGTTAAATAAACTTTAAATTACATGTTTTCTTCTTAAATTTGTTTTATCAAACAAAAAAAATGAAAACAAATAGATCAGATTGTCCACTTACAAACGTTCTCGATATTGTGGGAGATAAATGGTCATTGTTGGTAATCAGAGACATTTTTATGGGTAAAAAAACCTTCACAGAGTTTTTAAAATCCCCAGAAAAAATTGCTACAAATATTTTGACAAATCGTTTGGAATTACTCACCAACAAAGGGTTGCTTAACGTTGCTAAATTACCTCACGATCAAAAGACAAAAATTTACTACCTTACAGATGCCGGTATAGATATGTATCCCGTCATTTATGAAATGATGCAATGGAGTAAGAGAAACTTAAAAAAGAAGTTTGGACCAAAAGGCGAGCAGTGGTTAAAAGAAACTGAAAGACTGACAGCTGAAAAATTTATTTCAGAAACAACATCTTCTTACAAAAAGTCTCTAAAAGATATTTTAAGTAAAGTCAATTAATTACTACTTTTTTTGTGGTGTCTTATTTTTTTAAGTTCTTTGTAAATATTCTAAGGACTCCTACAATCATGAAAAAAATTTTAACCTTAACCTTTATTTTATTTGCCTCACTGGGTTTTTCCCAAATACTCAACCCTGTTCAATGGGAGCTTGGGGTTGAGCAACAATCAAAAACAGAATATACTCTTGTTTTTACAGCCAATATTGATGCAAATTGGGCCATATATGCTTTAGAAGTGGAGGAAGGAGGTCCTCTGCCAACAGTATTCACCTTTAAGAAAAGTCCAGCATTTGAACTTAGAGGTGAAATTGAAGACAATGAGATAAATAAAGTCACAAAACACGACCCCGTTTTTGATATGGTGGTATCCAAGTTTTTTGATAAAGCAGAATTTAGACAACGCATAGTAGTTTCAGACGAAGTGTTTTCATTATCTGGAAATATAGATTATATGACTTGTGATGACACAAAATGTACTTATAAACCTGACAACCCATTTAGTTTTGATTACACACCTGGAGGTGGATTAGTAGTTGCAGAAAACTCCGCAATACAAGGCAAAGAGATCTCTAAAAATTCTAATGAGATTTTATATGGAATTTCCCCAGAACAAATTAAAAAATCAACAATTCCATGTACACTGCAGCCGGAGTCTAATACTCAAAACCTTAATCAACAAAATACGCTGTGGCGAATTTTTGGTCTTGGGTTTCTAGGGGGGCTTTTGGCGTTACTTACACCATGTGTGTTTCCCATGATTCCACTTACTGTTAGTTTTTTTACCAAAAAAGCTGAAAATTCAACTTCTAAATCAGGTATATCAAAAGCCATACTTTATGGCGTTTTTATAGTATTGGTTTATCTTATTTTAAGTATTCCTTTTCATCTTTTAGACTCTGTAAATCCTGATATATTAAATGAAATTTCAACCAATGTTTGGCTCAATACCATTTTCTTTATTATTTTCATATTTTTTGCATTTTCATTTTTTGGATATTACGAATTAACACTTCCAGCGAGCTGGACATCAGCAACAAGCAAAGGCGAAGGCGTTGGTGGAATTTTAGGGGTGTTTTTTATGGCACTAACGCTCTCTATTGTTTCATTTTCGTGTACAGGCCCTATTTTGGGTTCGCTCTTGGCGGGTTCGTTATCTTCAGATGGAGGGGCATGGCAACTCACTGCTGGGATGGGAGGATTTGGTGTAGCACTTGGACTGCCATTTGCACTTTTCGCTATGTTTCCAAATATGCTTAATGCATTGCCAAAGTCAGGAGGATGGCTCAATACAACTAAAGTTATTTTAGGATTTTTGGAACTTGCACTAGCATTCAAATTTTTATCCAATGCAGACCTCGTACAACATTGGGGAATATTAAAAGTTGAGGTCTTCTTGGGCATTTGGATTTTAGTCTTTTTAGGATTAGCTCTTTACCTATTAGGAAAAATTAAATTTCCACACGATGGGATTTTGCAAAAACTATCTTTTTTTAGGATAAGTTCAGGGGTTCTTGTTTTAGCATTTGTGGTCTATCTAGCGTCCGGATTTAGAATAAATGAAACCACAAAAACATTTACACCGCTCACACTTTTAAGCGGGCTAGCACCACCTGTTGGTTATAGTTTTCTATACCCTAATGACTGCCCAAATAATTTTGAATGTTTTAAAGATTTAAAAGAAGGGATTGCCTATGCAAAAAAAGTAAATAAACCTATTCTTTTGGATTTTACAGGCTATGCTTGCGTCAATTGTCGAAAAATGGAAGAACATATTTGGCCAAAATCAAATATTAAACCCTTTTTTGAAAATGATTATGTATTGATTTCTTTGTATGTAGATGACAAAAAAGAACTTCCAAAAGACCAACAACTCATAGTAAAACGAGAAAACGGAGGCACACGATTATTAGAAAACTATGGCCATAAATGGGCTCATTTTCAAACTCAATTTTTTCAGTCCAACTCACAACCTTTTTATGTTTTACTAAGCCCAGATGCCAAAACAATCTTGACTCCACCAGTAGGGTATACGCCTGATAATCAAGAGTATGAAACGTTTTTGAATTGTGGCCTTGAAGTTTTAACTTCCCCATAACTATTTTTGTGATTAAAAGCACAGAGCAGAATTATTTTAGTATTTTTGAAGAACTAAACATTTAATCAATGCTCGAAAGTTTTTTGAAATTTTTAGAATTGGGATTGTATCATATTGTTAGTTTCAGTAGTTATGATCATATTTTATTTGTGGTACTTCTTGCGCTCCCCTATGTTTTTAAAGACTGGAAACGGCTCTTAATCTTGATCTCTGTATTTACATTGGGGCATACGCTAAGTTTACTGCTTGGAGTTTTTAATATTGTAAATTTAAATGTTAACGTTACAGAATGGCTTATTCCAATTACTATATTTTTTGCAGCGCTATTTAACATCTTTTCACCAAGAAAACCTACCGATAACCGATCTTATTTGATGTTGGGGATTGTACTGTTTTTTGGGCTTATCCACGGACTCGGTTTTGCCAATGCCTTTAAAACTTTGGTCAGTGCCAATGAAAACACCTTTTTGTCTGTTATTGAGTTTGCCATTGGAATAGAAATTGGTCAGCTTATTATTGTTTTTTGTGTGTTATTTATAAGTTTTATTTTTCAAAATATTTTTCGTTTTTCAACAAGAGACTGGGTAATGGTAAGCTCTGCAATCATTTTGGGGTTGATGCTGCCCTTAATTATTCAAAGTCCATTATTTTCTTAGTCAAAAATTATAAATTTCATATCAAACCACTATATTCGATATTTGATTTAAGTATTTGTGATTTAAGCACGACGAAATGACGGATGATAAGCAATTAAAATACGACAAAGCCTATTTGAGAATGGCTAGAGAATGGGCAAAGCTTTCCTATTGTCAGCGAAAGCAAGTGGGCGCCATTATTGTTAAGGATCGTATGATTATTTCTGATGGTTATAATGGTACGCCAACCGGCTTCGAGAATTTCTGTGAAGACGAAGAAGGCTATACAAAATGGTATGTCCTTCATGCGGAAGCTAATGCTATTTTAAAGGTTGCCGCATCCACACAATCTTCCAAAGGCGCTACATTATATATCACATTATCGCCATGTCAGAATTGTAGTAAATTGATTCATCAAGCGGGAATTGTTCGTGTTGTTTACAGTAAAGCTTACAAAGATTTATCAGGTGTAAAGTTCTTAGAACAAGCTGGAATAGAAGTTGTTCATGTAGAACTTTAATAGCTCTGTAAAAATTTTTAACTACTTCTTAGTTAAAAGCTCAATTCTTTTCACTACTCGAATTAGTGTTGCAATTAGAATCGCACAACCCGCGGCAATACTTGTCACTACAGCAGTATAGCTATCGCCCTCTAAAGGGGCTTCAAAGTTAATTTTACTAATATTAAAAATGAGGATGACAAGTGCTATTATTGAAATGATATAAGTAGTTATTTTCATAGTTAATTTTTCTTTGAAGGAATTGTTATAAAATCTTTTAAATAAAAGGGTTCAAAATAGGCTAAATCTTCAAACTCTTTAGCTTGAAATTTATTGAAAGAGAGTCTACACATTTGTTCTGCTGAGGGCAATTGAGAATCAAAATAGGCATTAGGATGTTGGATTAATGTTTTGGTTTTTTCTACCCCTGTCCCTACAAAGTGAACGGGCTGGTTCTGTAAAATATTACTGTAGGAATTTTCCTCTAAAATTTTTGCATCAGTTGGTTCAATACAATTATAATCGGAGTCAAATGTGGAGGCATATACTTCCATTCTACGTGCATCAAGCATGGCTACAATACACCCATTTTTGATTTGTGTTTTGTAAGCAAGCGCTTCTAGGGTAGGCACAGCAATCAAAGGAATATCTAATGCAAAGCAAAGTCCTTTTGCTGCAGAAACGCCTATCCGTAGGCCTGTGTAAGACCCTGGCCCTTTACTGACCGCCACTGCAGCCAAATCAGATTTTTGAATTTTGGCTTTTTTTAAAACCTCATCAATATAAACGTGAAGTCGTTCTGCATGAGAATACTTTAAACTATTGTCTTCTCTTATACAAACAGTTTCACCATCTTTTGTAAGCGCAACAGAGCAGTTTGTTGTAGAAGTTTCAATATTTAAAATATAGTTCATTTTACAATACTAATGATTTTCCGAGATAAAAATCTAAAACTTTTGTTTTAAAAACAAAATCATATTTAGCTCTTACAAGACTCGATTGTGCATTTATAAGTTGAACTCTATTTTGCTCCAAATCAAATGCATTGAGCGCGCCAATGTTGTAACGTTCCTGAGCATTTTCAAACGATAGTTGTCTTGATGCTACTGATTTTTGAGCAGAAACATAAGTTTTTAAAGCGGCTTTGGCATCTGTAAAAGCTCTTTGAATATTACTTTCCAAATCTAGTTTTGCTTGATCCAACGCCAATTTTCTATTTTCAATCTGAATGGAGGATTTGGCCAAATTGGTTTTATTTTGAAATCTTGAAAAAATAGGAATATTTAGATTTACATTAAAACTATGTCCTTTATTATCATTAATCTGTTGGAAAAAAGAATTAGAACTGTTAAGGTTAGAAAAATTTGCTCCTGTATTAAGTCCATAACCTAAGGTAACGGTTGGATAGAATCCACTTTTTGAAATTTCTCTACCCAGCTCTGCAGACTCAATATTTTTTTCTGCAACTTTTATCTCACTTCTGTTTTTGAAAGCATGTTCCAAAATAGGCTGAATATTATCATACATAAGGGCTTCCGAAGGGGTGTCAAGTTTAATAATTTCTACATCAAATCCATCGAAAGGAACTTGTAAAGTTTGAGATAATGACAAAAGGGCTAAGGTATAATTGTTTTGAGCCACTGTAAGTTGTTGTTCGTCATTGGCTAATGTAGCTTCAGAATCAAACACATTTGCTTGTGGCTGAGTTCCAGCCGCTACCAGTTCTTTTACTCTTTTGAGTTGTTCGGCTGAAAATTCAAATTGTGCTTGTGCTATAATTAGATTTTCTTTGTTCAATAGCACATTCAAATAAGAATTCACAACATTCAGTGCAACATTGTCTTTTATTCGATTGTACTCTTCTTCGTTGGCTTCTTTGTTTATTAAAGATTGTTTGTAAATATTAGTATTTCTAAAGCCATTAAAAATGGTTTGTGAAATATTGACTCCAAGATTTGTAGAATGAAAGGTTCGATCCACAAAATTGCCGTCAAAAACTTCAACATTTCCAAGATTTAATCGTTGTGATCCGTTCATTGAAAGTGAAGGCAAAAAATTTCCCTTTGATGCAATAATATCCTGATCATTAGTGCGCAATGAATTTTCGCTTTGTTTAACAGAAATATTATTCTTCAAAGCGTGGTCTACACATGCTTTTAAAGTCCATTTTTTCTGAGCCGTTGCTGTGATTGTACAAAATGTACAAACCAATAATAGTAGGTGTTTCATTATTGTATTGATTTGAATATTAGTCATTATCCTCTTCATCATCTTCATTGTTTTCTTCAGAAGCTTTATTCCAAACTTTAATCTTGTCGGTTTCTTCAATACCATCCGTAATTTCAACATTGATCCCATCAGAAATTCCAATTTCTACATTCTTTTTTCTAAATGTTCCATTGTCGTTTAGAATTTCTACAAAAGGTTTTTCTGTTATTCTGTTAAATTGAAGTAGTGCCTCTTTTATGACCATGATACTATCTTTACTTTCTACCTCAATTTCTGCATTGGCACTGTAGCCTGCACGAATTTTATTGCTTGATTCTACTTCAACATCGGCTTTTATGACAAACTGAACTGCTCCTGCTTCTTCTATTCCTTTTGGTGCTACAAAAGTGAGTTTTGCTGGAAATTCTTTTTCATTGATGGCACCAAGAATTACCTTAATTTGTTTGCCTTCTTCCAGTTTTCCAACTTCAGATTCATCAACTTTACCCTCAAAAATCATCTTACTCATATCAGCAATAGTTGCAATGGTTGTACCCGCATTAAAATTATTACTTTCAATAACTTGGTCGCCCTCTCGAACTGGAATTTCTAATATTGTTCCAGAGATTTGAGCCACAATGTTGGTGTTGGCAGAGCCTCCTCCAGAAATAGAGCCTTGTCTAATGATTTTATAATCGTTTTGGGCTTGATTATAATTTTCTTCCGCTTGATTCAAACTCAATTCGCTATTTTCAAAATCTTGTCTAGAAATCACGCCTTTGTCATAAAGCGCTTTGTTTCTATCGTACAAGGTTTTTGAATTATTAAAAGACAGTCTTGCTGTTTTAATTCGGCTTTGAGCACTAACCAAGGCTTGCTCATTTGGGACGACTCGAATTTTGGCAATCAAATCGCCTTTTTGAACTAAATCGCCTTCTTCAACTAGGATTCTATCAACAATTCCAGAAATTTGAGGTTTTAATTCGATTTCTTCTTCGGGATTCAATTTTCCTGTAGCCACAATTTTAGTGTCCAAAGTTGTATAAAATGGTAGTTCTGTTTTATAATCTACCACTTCTTTTGTATTAGAATCTTTAAAGTATTTCAACACAAATACTAAAAGTAATAGTAATACAATTCCTAAAATAATTTTTACTGTTTTATTCATTTTTATAATTTATTTATTCTTCTCTTAATGCTTCTATAGGTTTAATACTTGTTGCTTTAAACGCTGGGATCAAACCAATTAATGTTCCTAATATGACGAGTATAATAAGAGCCACAAAAATTACGGATATAGAGACCGAAGCGTTTACTAATGTTGCATCGTCGCCTTGTCCCCATACGCGATCTATGACAATTAAAATCCACCCTCCTGAAATAATTCCTAATAATCCAGAGGTCATAGTCAAAAATACCGCTTCAATAACAATTTGACGTTTGATTTCAAAAGGGGTTGCGCCCAATGCCCGCCGCACGCCTATTTCCTTTGTGCGCTCTTTTACTGTTATGAGCAATATGTTTCCAATGGCAAAAACACCTGCTATTAGCGTCGCAATTCCAACAAACCAAGTTAAAAATTGCATCCCCGTTAAAAATCCTGTGATTTTTTTAAACTCTTTACCAAGATTAAAACTTCCAAATGCTCTTTTATCTCGTGGATGTATTTTGTTCAAATTTCTTAACAATAATTTAGTGTCTTCTTCTATCTGTTTGATATTATAATCTGGTTTTCCAGTAATTACAATCCAACCAATTTTATCTCCTTGATTGTAAAGCTGCTGAAAGGTTGAAAATGGAATATGAATATCACTACTAGGCCCCATGTTAACATTACCATTTTGAAAAACACCAATGACCGTAAAATTAATACTGTTCATTTGTATGTTAGCTCCTATTGGATTTTCGTCTTTCTCAAAAAGTTGTTTATAAATATCTTCTGAGATTACAGCTACTTTTTTCTTATTATTGATGTCATTTTGATTGATAAAACGACCTTTCATCATTTTCTTTTTTTGAACCTCATCTAAAAGGGGGTAATCTCCATCAATTCCATAAGTCCCTGAAAGAAAATTCCGAACCACTAAACCTTGATTACGATTTCTTGGCACCACAAACTCTACCCCTTTTACGTTGTCTTTTATTTTATTGACATGGCTCAATTTGAGGCGTACTCGTTTTCCTTCCTGAAACCCCTTGAACGGCATACTTGTACTTTGCCCCCAAACAAAAACACTATTTGTTGCAAAGTCTCCAAAGAGACGATTAAAAGAGTTTTCCATCCCTCGCGCAGCACCCAATAGTGCAATTAAAAGTAAGATTCCCCACCATACCCCTATCATAGTAATTACGGTGCGCAATTTATTCTTAGTCACACTGTCGTAGACTTCTTGCCATGTATCTCTTTGAAATAAAAATTTTATCATGCTAATCGTCTCTTAATGCTACAATAGGTTTTATTTTTGAGGCTTTTTTTGCTGGAACATATCCTGCCAATGTTCCTGCCGCAATTAGTGTAAATGTCGCAGCTATCACTAACGATTGACTTACGCTTGGGTTTGTTATAAAGTAGGATTTTAGGCTTGGCCCTACCCATTCTAATACCCCTACACCAGCCAAAAGGCCTAAATATCCGGCAATGGTTGTAATTAATATTGATTCAATCAAGATTATAGAAATGATCGCTCGTGGAGATGCCCCTAATGCTTTTCTAATCCCAATTTCTTTGGTGCGTTCCTTTACAATAAAAATCATAATATTACTAATTCCAACAATTCCAGCAATGAGAGTCCCCATCCCTATAATCAAAATTAAAATTCCCAATACAGAAGTCATTTGATTAATGCCTTTGTTTTGCATGGCCATATTGAAAACTCGAATGGCGCGTTGATCATTTTTGGCTACCAAAAAACGCTCTTTCAATTTCTTTTCTAAATCTAAACTAAAGTCAATGGCTTGATCGTAATCATATTTTGGATTGTAAGTTAAATTTATTTGATCGACATAATCGTTATTTCCATAGATGAGCTGTGCGGTTGTTAACGGCATATAAATGATGCGTTCTTCGTCATCCCCTCCATCATCTTTGAATACCCCAACAACCTGATATGAAATACCACTCAAATTAATGTATTTTCCTAATGGATCTTCTTTTAAAAATAAATCTTGGCGCACTAAATCTCCAATGACAATTGTTTTCGTTCGAGCCTTCATATCACGTTGGTTGATATAGCGCCCTTGTGTTACTTTTGTTTTCTCTAAGTATTGATGGTCTGGATGAACAGCCCTTAAAGAATAATCGTTTTTTTCGTTTTTGTAGCTGGCAGATGCATTTCGATATATTCGTGAAGTAATAAATTCTACACTAGGCTCAAATTCAGTTTTGATGTACGCATAATCTTCATTTTTAAATTGAATCCTGCGTCCTGCTTGAAGGCCTTTATTGGCTTTAGTCGTTCGGCCCGAACGAATATAGACGGCATTGGCAGCCTCGTCCACAAAAGCTTCTGAAAATGTGTTATTTAGTCCATTGGCTAGCCCAAAGAGAATCGCAAACAAAAGAATTGCAAAGGCAACCGTAAACCCAGAAAGCAAACTTCGTGTTCGGTTTTTGTTAATGCTTTGAAAAATTTCTCGCCAGAGATCAATATCAAACATGTGCTTCAGCTCTTACTTGTTTTACAACATTGTCTTCCATAATCACACCATCTTTTAGGCGTACAATACGCTTGCACATTGCAGCAATATCTTCTTCATGGGTTACAATCAATATGGTTTTACCTTCATCATTAAGTTGCTGCAAAAACGCCATAATATCATATGAAGTTGTGGTATCTAAAGCTCCTGTAGGCTCATCGGCCAAAAGAAGTTTTGGCTCGGAGGCCAATGCTCTTGCGATAGCAACGCGCTGTTTTTGACCACCAGACAACTCGCTGGGTAAGTGTGTTGCCCAATCTAAAAGCCCTACTTTTTTCAAATGAAACTTGGCCTTTTCTTGGCGCAATTTACGTTTCAACCCTTGGTAATATAGTGGTAATGCAACGTTTTCCAACGCATTTTTATAGTTGATTAAGTTAAACGATTGAAAAATAAATCCTAAAAATTTATTTCTATAGACCGCTGCTTTCTTTTCTGTTAGATTTTTGATTGGGACTTCATCTAGAATATAATCCCCTTCATCAGCCTCGTCAAGCATTCCAATAATATTGAGGAGTGTAGATTTTCCAGAGCCCGATGATCCCATTATGGCAACCATCTCGCCTTTGTCTACAGAAAGATCAATCCCTTTTAATACATGAAGACTAGAATCTCCTATTGGATAAGATTTGTGAAGCTTCTGAATTTTTAACATGATACTTTTTGCTTATTAAGTGATATTGGTATGACGAAATATCTCATCTTTTGTTACAGTTTTGTTTAGAAAAATAAAACGAAATATAAATTCTGATGATTTTATTCAAAAAATAAAATTGTTTTTGTGTTATCCTTTTTTTTTAATTTATATTTATTTCAACTTTTTTGTAGTGCCCAACACTAAAAGTTATAATACATTTAAAAACAGATCCTACTTATGGCCTCTCAGGAAACAAAAGAATTATTGCTTAAAAAATTAAGCAATCGAATTAAAACGATTCGAAAAAGCAGAAATCTATCTCAAAAAGCGATGGCCGAAAAATGTGGTATGGATTTCTCTAGTTACTCAAACATCGAAAATGGCAAACGTAATGTTACTATTTTTACACTTCAAAGAATTATAAACGTATTTAAAATATCATTTAATGAACTTTTTAACTTTTAGGAATTACTAGAATTTTTTCTCATATATCTGTACAAAAATAGGGCTAGCCCACCAATAAGAATGTAGGGTATAACCATGAGATAAACGATGCCATCATTTACACCTTTTGCTGTGGTCTGCCCAGCTTCACTTTCCAATACGGCTCTACACATCGCACATTGAGCATTGGTATAAAAACCAAAACAAATTAAAAATAAATATGTAGAGATTTTCTTCAAAATTTAGACGTAATACGGTGCAATCATAAGATAAACAATAACTCCTGTGATGGCTACATACAGCCAAACTGGATAGGCGTATTTTACAATTTTCTTATGAACAATAAAATCACTCAGATACGCACGAACATAACTGTGTAGAACTAAAGGAATAACAATAACTGAAAGTACAATGTGTGAAATTAAAATAAAATAGTAAATGTATTTTATTGTGCCTTCACCACCAAAAGGCGTTGGATCACTTGTCATGTGATAGGCCACATACATTAAAAGAAAAACTAACGAACACGCCACTGCAGTCTTCATTAAGTTTTCATGCAAAGCCACTTTTTTGTTTTTTACAGCCCAAAGCGCTGCAAGTAGTAATACGGCTGTAATCCCATTTATAGATGCATAAATAGGTGGTAAAAACGTAAGTGCTTCAACGTTTGGAATTCGAATTCCAAAAAGCAATGCAACTACAACAGGAATAGCTATTGAAACAATATTAATCCACAATTTAAATTTCTTTTCTATTGGTTTTGGTGTGTTACTCATCTTCAAGTAATTTTAAAATATCTTCTTTTAGTGCTGAAATTTCTTCAGATTCGCCCTCGTCATTTATTTGTTCTCTTTCGCTAATGACTCCTTTATAATATATTTTTGGGTTGCCAAAATCATCTGTTCTAGATCGAATATAACCCTCTTTGTCTATTAGTGCAAAATTTCCTGAATGCTCAAAACCTCCTGCTGCGCCTTCTACTTCTGCGGTATAGAGATTGAAGCCAACATTTGCTAAGTTATAAATATCTTCTTGTTTCCCTGTTAGAAAATGCCAATTTGGATTGGTTACTCCATATTGATCTGCATAATTTTTCAAGACCTCAGCGGTGTCATAATCTGGATTAATGGTAAAAGAGGCAATTCCAAAATCATCGCGTTTTGGAAAAGTATTTTGAATATCAACTAAATTTTGATTCATTTTTGGACAAATTGTTGGACATGTTGTAAAGAAAAACTCTACTAAATATACTTTACCCTCAAAATCTTTATTTGTAATAACTTTTTCATATTGATTGATAAAGCTAAAAGGCATCACCTTTTTTCGTTCGCCATTGATGACTAAATATGAAAGTTGCGTATCATCTTTTGTTTGTAGTTTGACGTCGTCGCTTCTACTCTCTAACCTTGTGATGTCATTGTTTTGTATTCTATCAATTATTTTTGGAATAAAAATTATCCCAAATACAAGAACAATAAAGGCGATGCCTACGTATGAATAATTAGTTGTTTTCATTGTTTAATAGATCTTCGGCTCTTCGAGTAGTTGAACTAAAATTCCCTTTTCGTTTTTGGCGATATTCTGTAAACAAAATGCGCATGTCTTCACTCATTTTGTTTTTTAATTCTGAAACTTCAAGAACATTGTAAGACGACATCCCGTAAATTGGAAAATTTTCTTCTTTTTGGGTTTTTGTCCTGTCATCCAAACGGCCACGTTGATGTTTTTCTTTATCAATAATAAAAATATCATTGGAAGCCAAATCGGGACGAAGTGGCTCTGAAATTTTTAGATTGGTGTATGTTTCTTTGATATCATCATCAGATCCAAAAGCAAACGTCCAATAGTCTAAAGGCTCAAAACTGTTGAGTTCTTTTTTTAATTCTTTAGCTTGCTGTTTTGCAGTTTCAGGTAATAAAATTATAATTTGAAAACGTTTAAATCCACGAAATTTATCATAAACCAATTCTTTTAAATTCAAAGCTCGGGTGGCGTCATCCATAGGGTTCTCTCCCAAAAAACCAAGTACAGTCAAATGATTTTCTAAACGTACTTTACTTCCGTCTTCTGCTTGAAAATTACTGAGCTCAGGGATGTTGCTTTTAACGATATCAAGTGTGGTATAATTGTGTTTTGAGGGGTAAAGAAACAACAAAAATAGTACTGGCAGAAAAAAAAGCACAGATAGTACCAACGGTTTTTTAATTTTTGCAGTAATCATAGTACAAAAGTAAAAAAGACGGTTATAATTGACCGTCTTTATTTACATAATATATTCTTAATTTTTAAAAATCTCTTTTGATATAGCCATTGGTATAAACTGACTCAATGTAGCCCCCTTCTTGAAGCAAAATGAATACTAAGTAACAAATAAGGAAAACTGATGTCCAAACGACTAATCTTCTTAAAGCTTTTGTTTCATCACGCATGTGCATAAAATCCCAAGTGATATAGTAGGCTTTTATAATGGTGAGTACAATGAATATTAAATTTAAACTTTTAGTATAAATAAATGCTGAAAAGATAACGTTTAGGAGTGTTGCTCCAAGACCTCCTTCAAAGGGGGTCATGGAAGGACTCATAAGAACTTCTGGTTTATAAATACCAAGAACAACTTCTACAGCTGTTACAATGGTAAGTAGCAGAAGTACTCCCCAAATTTTTTGAGTATTGGATTTAAATTTTATTAACCCTCTGAAAATTTCTAATTTATGTGCGTGATCTGCCATTTTTAAAAAATTATAATATTAAACAAGGTAGAAGAATGTGAATACAAATACCCAAACCAAATCTACAAAGTGCCAGTAAAGCCCTACTTTTTCAACCATTTCATAGTTTTTTCTACGCTCGTAGGTTCCAATAATAACATTAAAGAAAATAATGATATTAATAACAACTCCAGAAAATACGTGGAATCCGTGAAACCCTGTAATGAAGAAGAAAAAGTCTGCAAATAATGGTGCACCATATTCATTGACTTCCAAATTGGCTCCTTTTACATAACGCTTCCCATTAGCTTTCAATTGTGCTAAGGATTGTTCTCTTGATAAAACTGTCTTTTCCCCATCTTCATTAATGGTTTGAGTACGTACCAAAATATTTGGATGTGACTCTAATCCATGATAAATATCTTCTACAGAATATGCGGGTAAAGCACTTTCATCTACAAACCAAAGTCCATTTTTGTTTTGGTGTTGTGTGCGTTCGGTGTGAGCGGCTACTGCAAATTCTTCAACAGCTACTCTTTTAAAAACATCTTCGCCATCTATATTTTTGTAGGCGCCAAACTGGAGAATATTTCCTCCTTTTGTTTGTACAGCACCATAATCTCCTTGAATAAATGTTGCCCATTCCCAAGCCTGAGACCCTACGAATATGATTCCCCCAATAATTGTGAAAAACATATACCATATGACTTTATTTTTCTTCATTTGATGCCCAGCATCAACCGCTAGTACCATTGTTACTGATGACATAATCAGTACAAACGTCATAAAAGCAACATAAATCATGGGGAGTTCTTGGCCATGTAAAAAAGGGACGTGTGTAAAAACCTCATCAGCAATTGGCCAATAGTCTATAAATTTAAATCGTGAAAATCCATAAGCGGCCAAAAAGCCAGAAAATGTTAAAGCATCTGAAACAATGAAAAACCACATCATCATTTTTCCATAACTTGCTTTTAGTGGCTGATTGCCTCCGCCCCAAGTTTTCCCTTCTGTTCCTGTGCTAACTACCGTAGAATTCATAGTTGAAATAATTTTTTGAGTTGTGCAAAAATAATCATTTTATTTAGTTAAAGAAATATAAAAAGAAAAAGAGATACAGCCACAAAATGTCAACAAAATGCCAAAATATTGAAGCTAAATCAAATCCTAATTTATTTGTTGGTGTATATTTCTTTTTTAAGTGATTGATAATGACCACAATAAGGCTTATTAAACCCACCAAAACATGTAGAATATGAACTACAGCAATGATGTAAATGTAAGACATTGTGATGTTGCTTGTTGGCCCTGTAAAATTATATCCTGATTGAATAATTTCACTAAATCCTGAAAATTGAGTGTATATAAACGCCAATCCCAAAACAAAAGTCCCCAAAAGAAGTGATACACTTAATTGGTTCTGCTGTTTCAAAAGGGCCTTCTTTGAAAGATAAAGTACTAGACTACTCACAACAATAATTATTGTACTTGCTGTGAAAGATACTGGAAGTTGAAAATTTGTAAGCCAATCTTCGCGAGTACTACTTACAATAAAAGCACTTGTTAGTCCTCCAAAAGACATAACAAGAGAAATAATTCCAAACCAAAGCATCATTTTCTTTGCTCTGCTATTTTTTTCTTCAGGTGTTCCTTGTGTTAAATCCATATCAAATAAATTTATCTAAAACGTAAATAAGTTGTAAAACAGTAATATAAATAACGCTAACAAGCATCAACTCACGCGCAACTTTGTCTGTTTGATGCTGAAAGAGTCTAAGACCAAAATATAAAAAAACTAAACCTATCACGCCAATGAGTAAAGCAGCAACAAAAGAAAGTTCTAAAGCTCCTGTAAAACCAAAAGCTGGAACTAGTGAAATTAGAACAGTCCAGGTGATATATATAATGATTTGTAAAATAGTGCCTCTATCTTTTGCACCTGTTGGTAACATCAAAAAGCCTGCTTTTTTATAATCGCTATCCAAAAACCATGCAATCGCCCAAAAGTGGGGAAATTGCCAAAAGAATTGTACCATAAAAAGAACCCCTGGTTCTAAATCAAACTTCCCTGTAAATGCTACCCAGCCTAACATAAAAGGAATAGCGCCAGGAATGGCGCCAGCAAAAACCGAAAGCGGTGTTTTTTGCTTTAGGGGTGTATAAACACTGGTGTATAAAAATATTGAAATGGCCGCAAACATTGCTGTTTTTGGATTAATGTAGTATAATACTGAAAGCCCAAAAACGGTCAATATAGCCCCCAAAATAAAAGCATTAGTTACCGATATTTTTCCTGTAGGTAGGGGTCTATTTTGTGTTCGAAGCATAAGTTTATCTAAATCGCGCTCAATAATTTGATTAAAGACATTAGAAGCGCCTACCATACAATAACCACCTATAGCAAGCAAGGCTAAAACTAAATAATCCACTTGATCTGCAGCGAGTAGATACCCTGCAATAGACGAAAAAACAACGCTTAAAGACAAGCCCATTTTTGTGATGGCTTTAAAATCTTGAAAGCGACTAGCAACACTTACAGGTGGGACAGCTTGTTGATTCATAAAAAGAAGAATGCTTCTGATTTGCGCTGCAAAGATAATCCTTAATTGCGTCTAAATCAATATATTCTTTAAAGAAATAAAGAGGAAATAAAACTGAATCAACTACAATATAAATCTATAGGTTGCTTTGATCAAAAATATATTTTGAGGTTGTTTTTCCAAAATCCCTGTTTGAAATCCATCAACAAGACCTTCGGTTGTAGAAATATTGGCTCTTGTCCCTTGAGACCAGACCAAAAACAACTCAGATCCAGGAATATATTCCCAACGCATTACTAAATTTGAGTTGAATTGTACGTAAGAAAAATCAGGATTATTAAAACTATAATCCAAAACCCCATCTGAATTTTCATCAACCTCAAAAGAGCCATTATTAAGCTCTATTTCTGAAGAATCAAAAGCATAAAAACGATCATTTAATCTGTCAGCAGTAGCATTTGTAACGTATTTGAAATCAGAATAGCGCCCTCTAGAAATAAAAGGTTGTGCATAATATTGAATCGTAAGGTTGGGATTAATGGTGTAGTTTATACGAAAAGAAGCACTAAGCGTTTGATTATCAATTGTCCCCAATACATAGCGCTTTGAATTATTGTAATCTACTTGTGTAACATATTGTGTCTTATTTGGGCGAGATTCAAATTCGGGGGCAATAGAAATATTTAATGCATTTATAGGCTGATAATTCAATCTTGCTTCTAGCTTAAGAAAAGAAAAATTATCTTCAGCTGCTTGCGAATGAATAACACCAAATCTAGCTACAAACTTTTTTCTATTATCGGAATTAACAAATAAAAATTTAAAATTTTCTTTAGAAAATCGCCATCGTGGACCACCCCGTAAGGCTGAATTCAAGAAAATTCTTGGTTTGTTTGTCAAGCCAATACTCATGCCCCAGTTATTCAAAAAATTAAGCCTTGAGCGAAAATCATATTGTGTTCTATTGTGATTTCCCTCAAAGTCATATGACGTAAATTGATTAAATCTTACGGATAAATCTCTAAAAACAGAAACAGGTTTTGCGATGTTATAGCGCACATTAAAAAATTGAAACTTTTGATCTGCTCGTCGTAAAAATCCAATATCATTGAGTTCCAATTCGGGGGAAGACCATTTGAATCCTGTATTGTAATTCCAGTTTTTACCTCCAACTTTTCCAATTTCAAAAAGCCCTCCAGTTCCTGTGAGCGACGTTCTATTGGGGTCCACATCAAGATGAGAGGCATCAACTCTATTGAAAAGGTGTGTCAAATTCTCTTGAGTCGATTGTATGGCTTCTGGACTTCCATTAACATGACTCATTACAAAATTTGATTGTATGTAATAGGCACGGTTTTTCCATTGATGTTTAAAATCAACCCCACCTGAATAGGCCGATTTTCTTAGTCCTGATGTCGCTTCAGAAATAGAACGGTTTGTTGCAGTAAATATCCCACCCAAAAACGTGTTTCTTTCGTTCATGTCTTTTTGGACTCTTCCAACAAAGTAATTTGTAAAAGGTTCTGCCTCAGCTTCTGTAATTGTCCCGTTGGAATTAATTTCAACATACTCCTTACTTGTCATACTTTCTAAAACACCAATAGACCATCCATTTTTAGTTTTTCCACTAAATTTTGCAGCACCTAATATCGTTGTATTTTGCGGACGATCTGTGTATGAACCAGATGGTGTAGGGGGATACACTTGTGGTGACCTTCCTATTCTTCTTGAAAAAAATAAATTATCCCTATTCGCAGCAAAACGATAATCAAAAATATTTTTGTTTTCAACAAAAAATGGGCGTTGCTCTCTATTAAAAACTTCAAACCCATCCAATGCAATAGCTGCAGGATCGGCTTCTACTTGTCCAAAATCTGGATTTACAGTTACATCTAATGTTAAATCATTGGTGACCCCAATTTTAGCATCCAGGCCTGCATTAATTTTATAGTCGCGTCCATCTTTGTAGGGGTGACCTTGTTCTGCCTCATAAGTTTGTAGTTGTGCTACAGTAAAAGGTTGTACTTCAAGTTGCTTTTGAGGTTTAATATTTTTAATCCCTCTAAGCTCACCAGCTTCACTAACCCACCCTGCAGAGCCTACAGGTATTCTATCCCATGCCGATAATTCATTTTCTCTAAATAGATTTCGAGCAACATTCAGCCCCCAGATTTGTTCTTGTGCATCTCCAAAACGTAATTGACTCAAAGGGATTTTGAGTTCAGCAGACCACCCTTGAGAAATAATTTGAGCTTTGGTACTCCATATGGGGTTCCAACTGTCATCAATATCATCACCATTTTCTGTGATAAGTTCGTCGCCTCGAACTCCTGCAGCAGTTACCGTAAATAGAAATGCTGTACGAAGATCATGATAGCTGTCTATTAGTATATTGACTCTATCGCCTTCAAAACCATCACGTCTTGAAAGCCTTTTTGTAATTGTTTCAGGAGCAGAATCTAAAGCCAAAATTGCAATGTATAAATACTTTTGGTCATACAAAATTTTGAATTTTGTTTGCTCTGTTGGAGGGGTATTTTCATCTGGATTAACCTCAACAAAATCTGCTCCCCATTCTACCAAACTCCAAATAGAATCATCAAGAAGACCATCAACTTTTGGTGCATTATTAGGGCTAATTTCTACTGTAAAATACTGTCTTGGAGGAATTGTTTGAGAAAAAACAACTAATGGTAAAATGAGTGCTGTAACAAGAAATTTAAAAAAAATTATTTTTTTCATAGATTGAATAAGTAGGATTTAAGGTGCAAATAATTTATGCACAAATGTAATAGACTGAGATTTATATATTCAATCAATTTAGAAAAGTTTAACTCATTTAAGGTAATAACGTAGAGAATAGCGCTTAAAAACTCCCTTGCAAAAATAAGCCGTTCAAGATTTTGTTAATAACAATTTATAATTGTAGATTTGCAAACTCTTTTTTAAGGAGTAATGTATAATTAGAAAAATATTTTAACGTGGACACACTAAGCTATAAAACAATATCAGCAAATAAAGCTACTAGCGACAAGCAGTGGGTTTTAGTTGATGCAGAAGGACAAACGCTAGGTCGTTTGGCATCTAGAGTAGCAATTCTTCTTAGAGGAAAGCACAAGCCAAACTTTACACCGCATGTTGATTGTGGTGACAACGTAATTGTTATCAATTCTGAAAAAATCAACTTATCTGGAAATAAGTGGAACGATAAGTCTTACATACGTCACACAGGATATCCAGGAGGTCAGCGTTCTTTGACTGCAACTGAATTGTTTGCAAAAGATCCTGCTCGATTAGTAGAAAAATCTGTAAAAGGAATGCTTCCTAAAAATAAATTAGGTGCTGCGTTATTTCGCAACTTAGACGTTGTTGTTGGTGCAGAACACAAACATGAAGCACAACAACCAAAAACAATTAATTTAAACGAAGTTAACTAATGGAAGTTATTCACAAAATTGGTCGAAGAAAAACTGCTGTAGCAAGAGTTTATGTTTCAAAAGGAAAAGGAAACGTTACGGTTAATAGTAAAGACATCAAAGACTATTTCCCAACTGCTACACTTCAATACAAAGTAAACCAACCCTTAGCGCTCACTGAAAACGAAGGCAACTTTGATGTGAAAGTAAATGTATATGGTGGAGGTTCAACAGGACAAGCAGAAGCTGTTCGTTTGGCTTTGTCTCGCGCTATGTGCGAGTTGAACGAAGAAAACAGAAGTATTTTGAAACCAGAAGGATTACTTACAAGAGACCCAAGAATGGTTGAGCGTAAGAAATTCGGACAGAAAAAAGCGCGTAAGAAATTTCAATTTTCGAAGCGTTAATATATATTTTATAAACCAGTTATTGTTGTCCATGACAGGCCAACTGTCAGGATTTAGTTTAGCATCTAAATGAATAAGGCCTAATTTTTAGCCACTTGTTCATTGCTAATTCAACAGAACGTAAACTAACACAAAATGGCACAAGTAGAAGTAAAAGACTTACTAGACAACGGTGTTCACTTCGGACACCTAACAAGAAAATGGGATCCCAATATGGCCCCATTCATTTACATGGAGCGTAATGGTATTCATATCATTAATCTCTATAAAACTGCTGCAAAACTTGAAGAAGCTTCAAAAGCACTAGCGAAAATTGCAGCCTCTGGACGAAAAATCCTTTTCGTTGCTACCAAAAAACAAGCAAAGGACATTGTTGCTGAAAAAGCATCAAACGTCAATATGCCATACATCACCGAACGATGGCCTGGTGGAATGCTTACAAACTTTGTAACCATCCGTAAAGCTGTTAAGAAAATGGCAGCCATCGATCGCATGAAAAAAGACGGAACATTTAATACATTGTCTAAAAAAGAGCGACTTCAAGTTGATCGTCTTAGAGCGAAACTAGAGAAAAACTTAGGTTCTATCTCTGATATGACACGTCTCCCTGGAGCACTATTTGTTGTTGATATTAAAAGAGAACATATTGCTATCAAAGAAGCGCAAAAATTAAATATTCCAATTTTTGCAATGGTTGATACCAACTCTGATCCTAGACAAGTAGATTTTGTTATTCCTGCAAATGACGATGCATCAAAATCTATTGATAAAATTTTATCAACGGTTACAGAAAGTATCGCAGAAGGACTACAGAGCAGACAAGCAGAAAAAGAAGGTAAAACTCAAGCCACTGCTCCAAAAGCCGCTGCTGCTGTTGCAGAAACTGCAAAACAAGAAGAAGAATAAATTTTTTAATTTCATAAAATAATTAAAGTCGTAGGGTTCTTCATATGAGAAATTTTCCGGCTTTTTTTTAAAACTAAAAATCATGACAAAGATTACAGCTGCCGAAGTAAATAAATTAAGAAAAGCCACTGGCGCAGGAATGATGGATTGCAAAAAAGCCCTTGTTGAAGCTGAAGGGGATTTTGATAATGCAATTGACATTTTACGTAAAAAAGGACAAAAAGTTGCCGCTAAAAGAGCTGACCGCGAATCAACAGAGGGCGCGGCAGTTGCAAAAGTAAACAGTGACAACACTTCTGGTGTAGCAATTGTTTTAGGATGTGAAACCGACTTTGTTGGAAAAAATGAAAACTTCCTTGCTTTAGCAAACCAATTGGCGGAAATTGCCCTTGACCACGATTCTAAAGACACCTTTTTAGCTGCAGATTTTGGAGGAATGACTGTTGCAGACAAACTCATAGAGCAAACAGGAGTTATTGGTGAAAAGCTAGACCTAAAAGCATTTGAAAAAGTAGAAGCGCCGTATGTAGGTGCTTACGTTCATATCAATAAAATTGCTGCTGTTGTTGGGCTTTCAGCAAATGTTGAAAATGCTGGAACACTTTCAAAAGACCTTGCAATGCAAGTTGCATCTATGGGAGCAACAAGTTTGTCATACAAAGACTTTGATCCTAGCTATGTTGCTTCAGAAACTGAAGCGCGGATTGCAGTCATTGAAAAAGACAACATTGAGCTTGCTAGATTGGGGAAAACCCTTAAAAATGTGCCAAAGTACATTTCTATGGCTCAATTAACCCCAGAAGTTTTAGCAGAAGCGGAAGAAGAAGCGAAAGAACAGCTAAAAGCAGAAGGAAAACCTGAACAAATTTGGGATAAAATTTTACCAGGAAAAATGGATAGATTCATCTCAGACAACACAACACTTGATAAAGAGCAGTGTTTGCTAGATCAAGACTTCATAAAAGACGAAAAAAGCACCGTTGCAAAATATGTTGCGTCTTATGGAGAGGTTGAAGTTACTGGATTTAAAAGAGTAACTTTAGGTTAATTTTTTAGTTAACTAAATTAAAATATACCCTATGCTTAATTTTAAGTATAGGGTTTTTTCAATTTAAAAAGTATGTGTTTTAATAGTATCAATGTTATCAAATAAAGACAACATTTGTTTTATTTCTTCAGACTCTAATTTTAAGACTTCCTCTACTGAGGGGTTGGAGGGATAAGACTTGTCCCTTAAATTGAATTTCATTCTATGATAACCTCCATTCGACCATAATATTATATCATTCCAGCCATTTGTAGTTTTTAAATCTACTAAAACTGGAGGACGAGTAACAGTAAAATTTGTAATAAGATTGAAGTTTTTATCCAAAATTAAAAGATTACATCCTCCAGAACCACAAAAATAGGGCGATGAAAACGAGACCAAATATTCATCAATTCTATCTCCATTTAAGTCTGTAGCTTGATATTGAAACTTTCGATCATTAGTCTCTAAAACACGGAAGTCTCCATCTGTTAAAAATTGATTCGAAATGAAATAGGCAATTTTTTGAGGCGTGTCTATTGATGTTGTCGTTTTACAGGAAACCATCAGTATATGGCTAAGAAAAAAATAATACATTATCTTCATGGAATTGTTGTTTGCGGTTAATTGGACTAGGACAAAAATTATGCCATTAAAAATTTAAGATATTGCTTATATTTGTGCAACGATCAAAACAGTTATGACATACAAACGCATCTTACTAAAGCTTTCTGGCGAGGCACTTATGGGAACTCGACAGTATGGAATAGACCCGCAACGACTTTCTGAATATGCAAAAGATATCAAGGAAATTGTTGAAAAAGGTATTGAAGTTGCCATCGTTATTGGTGGCGGTAATATCTTTAGAGGTGTTGCAGGTGCTAGTAATGGAATGGATCGCGTTCAAGGCGACCATATGGGAATGCTCGCCACCGTTATCAATGGTTTGGCTTTACAAAGCGCATTGGAAAATGAAGAGATTCCAACTCGACTTCAATCAGCCATAAAAATCAATGAAGTGGCAGAGCCATTTATTCGGCGTAAAGCCATGCGCCACTTAGAAAAAGGTCGTGTTGTAATTTTTGGAGGGGGAACTGGCAACCCTTACTTTACAACAGATTCTGCAGCTGTTTTACGCGCCATAGAAATTGAAGCTGATGTTATTTTAAAAGGAACGCGTGTAGATGGAATTTATTCTGCAGACCCTGAAAAAGATGCTTCGGCAAGCAAGTTTAAAACCATTAGTTTTGATGATGTTTTAAGCAAAGGGTTAAAAGTCATGGATACCACAGCTTTTACACTCAGTCAAGAAAATAAACTCCCCATTATTGTTTTTGATATGAATAAAAAAGGAAATTTATTAAAAATTGTTTCTGGGGAACAAATAGGAACTACTGTAAGTTAATAAAAATGAACGAAGAAATTGAATTCATACTAGACAGCACCAAAGAAGCTATGGAAAAGGCCTTAAAACACCTTGAAAAACAATTTGTAAATATCCGAGCTGGAAAAGCAAGCCCAACAATGTTGGGTAGCGTTACCGTAGATTATTATGGAACACAAACACCTCTATCGCAAGTTGCAAATGTCAATACACCAGACGGTCGAACAATAACTGTACAACCATGGGAAAAAAGTATGCTTCAAGACATAGAGCATGCCATAATGGTAGCCAATCTAGGTTTTAATCCTATGAATAATGGCGAAAGCATCATCATCAATGTTCCGCCGCTTACAGAAGAACGCCGACGCGAACTTGCAAAACAAGCAAAATCTGAAACGGAAGACGCTAAAATATCGATTAGAGGTGCGAGAAAAGAAGCCAACAATGAGCTCAAAAAACTAAGTGACATCTCTGAGGACTTAAAGAAAAATACTGAAGCCGATATCCAACAGATGACAGATGCTCATATTACAAAATCTGATGCTCTTTTTGCCACAAAAGAAAAAGAAATTCTTACGGTTTAATTCATTCTTTTATCTCTTTATAACTTTAACTTTTTTTTAAAAAAGGCAGCCCTAAAATATGCTTACAAATCCGTTGGTTTTCTATACCTTTGACGACTTCAAAATAAGGTATGTTTAAAGTATTAACTTCAGGTTTTTGGGAAGCTCTTGCAAGACTCATTTTACGCAATAGAGTCCTTATTCTCATTTTAATTGGACTTGGAACCGGTCTAATGACTTCTCAATGGAATAAAATGCGCTTTACATATACCGAAGCCAACTTGCTCCCCGATCGGCATCCTGTAAACCTTGAATACAATACGTTTTTAGATGTTTTTGGTGAAGAAGGAAATGTCATCGTTTTAGGTGTAAAAGACAGTACACTGCTATCGGTAGAAAAACTCAATGCGTGGAATAGGTTTTGCAAATCTTTTCAAAACAACAATAATATTGAAGCCATTATTACACTTCAAGATTTAAGAAAACTAACAAAAAACAAAAAGAGCAAACAGTTTGACTTTGAAGCTGTTATCAATGATTCTATACGATCCAAAGACGAACTTGAACAACTAAAAAAATCATTGTTTTCAGATTTTCCTTTTTATGATGAAATCCTATATAACAAGGATTCAAAAGCCATCCGTTCTATTGTTTATTTGAAAAAGTCTATTGTCAATACTTCATTAAGAAAGGACTTTATAATGGATGTATTGATTCCAAAAATTGAAGCTTTTGAAAAAGAGACAACCCTAAATGTAAGAGCATCAGGGATGCCATATGTTCGAACACTTAACTCCCAAAATATCATTGATGAAATAGAGGTTTTTATTTTAGCAGCGATACTTATTACATCTCTTATTTTCTATTTGTTTTTCCGTTCATATCGAGCAACATTTATTTCTATGTGTGTTGTTGTTATTGGAGTAATGTGGACCTTTGGAATTTTAGGATTTTTAGAATATGAAATTACCGTATTGACAGCGCTTATACCACCGCTTATAATTGTTATTGGTGTTCCTAATTGTATTTTCCTCATCAATAAATACCAACACGAGGTGAATAAGCATGGTAATAAAGCCAAGTCGCTTCAACGCGTTATAACAAAAGTTGGAAATGCAACTCTAATGACCAATACAACAACCGCTTCTGGTTTTGCCACCTTTGTCATTACTCAAAGTAAACTTCTAACAGAATTTGGAACAGTAGCCTCATTGAGTATTATGGCAATTTTTATTCTTTGTTTGCTTATAATTCCTATCATTTACAGCTATATGCCCATGCCCAAAGAAAAACATTTGGAGCATCTCAATAAACGTTGGATCAATAAGCTAGGAGATTGGATAGAACATACTGTAAAACATAAAAACATTACAATTTACTCCATTTCACTTGTTTTATTAATTGCAAGTATCATTGGAATTTATCAAATAAAAACTTCTGGAAGTCTGCTAGAGGACATGCCAAAAAGTGCAGAATTTTTTAAAGATATTGAGTTTTATGAAAAAGAATTTAATGGGGTAATGCCTTTAGAAATTCTAATTGATACAAAACGAAAAAAAGGCGTTTTAAAAAGATCTACCTTGAAACGAATGGGTGAACTAGAAGATCTCATTCTAGAAATTCCTGAACTCTCCAAGCCGATTTCTGTAGTAAGTCTTGTAAAATATGCGAAGCAGGCCTATTACAATGGAAATCCAAAATACTATCAGTTGCCAACAGCTCAAGAAAATACGTTTATTTTATCTTATGCAAAAAATACGACAAACGATGTGAGTTTACTAAAAAGCTATGTAGATTCTACAGGGCAATATGCACGTATTACAACGTTTATGAAAAATGCAGAAATTGATAAAATGGAACGTATAGAGGAAAAGTTAAATGAAAAAATAAACAAAATTTTTCCCGAAGATCGCTACAATGTAAATTTGACTGGAAAAGCATTTTTATTTCAAAAAGGCACTAACTTCCTAATTCGAAATTTAATCCTTTCATTAGCCTTGGCCATTGTTCTAATTTCATTGTTTATGGCCTATATGTTTAGATCATTTAGAATGATTGTCATCTCTTTAATTCCAAATTTATTACCACTCTTGGTTACTGCAGGAGTTATGGGATATTTGGGTGTGCCTATAAAACCTTCCACAATCTTAGTATTTAGTATTGCTTTTGGAATTTCTGTAGACGATACCATTCACTTTTTGGCAAAATATAGGCAAGAACTTCTTGCCAATCATTGGCGAATAAAAAAATCTATTTTTGCAGCTCTACGAGAAACTGGAGTCAGTATGTTTTATACTTCAATTGTTTTGTTCTTTGGATTCTCTGTATTTATTACTTCAAATTTTGGAGGTACAGTCGC
>CBFHNG010000013.1:0-37828 GCA_965657165.1 Flavobacteriaceae bacterium | reverse complement strand
ATCTGTAATTAAAAATTGTCTTCCAAAAAATTCCTGGTCTTGAACAAATTGTTGTGACTTTACATTTTTGTATTGTGGCCCTGCTGTAAAACTATTGCCCCACATTCCAAAACCACGCTGCCCTGGTGCTTCCAAAACTTCCTCCTCCTTAAAAATTGAAGCCTGTTTGTCAAATGTCAAAATGTAGGTTTTCTCAAACATGCTGCGCATACGATCCATAATTTGTTTTTTTTGAGCTTCGCTCATCTGTTGACCACCCCAGCTGTCCATATCCGGACTGGTTTTGGACATATAGTAAGCCTTGCCTTGAAAATCTTGAGCAAAAACAAATGCACTACTGATTAAAAGTGTAAAAATAATGGTGCGTTTAAAAGTCATTTTTTGGTTTATTTTAATGATATGCAAATTTACATTTTGTTTAATATGGTGACGTTAAATAATTCACAAAAGGAATTAACCGCCAATACGAATCTCGATGCCTTCTTTTTCAGATCCTCTTCCTCTATACTGTTCGCTCATCTCTTCCATTTTTTTCATCATAATTTTATCGTATTCTTCTTGTGTAACTTGTTTTCCTTTTTTGGGCTCAGAAATTTCAATTGTTTTTTTAGGATTGATTGTAATTTTACTACAAAGAATTGTCAAATCTCCATCATTAACTTCCAAAATAAGTCCAGGCAATCCTTGATAACTTTCTGGGCCATTACTCACAGGAATTTGTGGTGTATACCATGCTGTTACCGTTATTGTTTTCATTTTTGGAGCAGAGTTCTCTTCATCTTCATTGTTTTTTGCGTCAGTATTGCTAAAGGTCATCGTTGACATTTCTTCTATTTCTTTAGTATACGTTGCTTTATAGCAAGTGTAATTACCAATGTTTTTAGTATCGTTGTGCAATTCCCATTCAATAGGCTTCAAACGGTCTTTAATTATAAATTGCTTTCCAAAAGTTTCTTGTTGATTTGTAAATGATTCATGTTTTATATTTTTATACAATGCTCCAGAACCTCCCATAGAAGAAATGACCATGATAGATCCTCCTGCTGATGGTGGTGCCAACGCTTCGTCCTCTTTATAAATTGAGGTGTTTTTATCAAACGTAAGAATGTAGGTTTTTTGAAATTGCTTTTTTAGCATAGCCATAATTTGCTTTTGCATTTCGCCGCCGCCCACTTGTGTGCTATCAATTTTAAGGTCTAACTTACGTTGAGTTTTGTATGTCGCTACACCTTGAAAATCTTGAGCAAACAATGAAAATGTAGAGCATAAAATAAAAATTACAAGTCGAAATAATATATTCATGATAAAATCAATTTGAGTTAAAAAAATGTTTCTGATATATAAGACGACTAAATTTGAAAATTGTAACAAAAATTAATTTTATTTTTTTGTACTTTTCCAAAAATGAAAAATTTCAACTTATTTTTAATTTTGTTGCTGTTCAACACAGCACAAGCTCAACAGTCTATTGAAGCTCGTTTTGTAAAAAAAACAAAGGTAGATTGGGAATATTTTGTGGGGGTAGATCAATTTGATGCCTTGTATTTCATTAAAGACAAAACACTTTATAAGAAGCAAAAAAATAAAATTCAATCTTACAGCAACTTACAATTAGGTAAAATTGATCATGTTCAGGTATTTAATACCTTAAAAATTGTTGCTTTTCACAAAGATCAAAATTCGGTTGTTTTATTGGATAATCGTTTGGCAGAATTATCTGAAATCAATTTTAATACCACCACCCCATACCGATTAATTAACAACGTAGCATTGGGAAGTGATACAACGTTTTGGATATTTAATACGCTAACACTGCAGCTTGAATTATATGATTATGAAACGAGCAAAACAAAACTCAACACCATACCACTAGACGATAAAGCATTGGTTATAGACAGCAATTACAACAATCTTTACGTACTAACGGCTTCTTATTTTTATCAATTTAACTATACAGGAAGTTTGATCAATAAAATCAAAAACGATGGATTTGAAGATTTTAAAATGATGAATGAAGGGGTTTTATTTAAAAAGAATAATAACATCTACTATAAGCCCTCAAATAGCAGTGAATTTCATATTTTAGAAATTCCAAAAAATTTAATTAAACAGTTTTTTGTAATGAATCAAACCTTGTATATTTATGACGGGGAATTTCTTCACCATTACCAACTTAAAAAAGATTAAATTATGCACATTGCAATTGCAGGAAATATTGGCGCTGGAAAAACAACTTTGACACAATTATTGGCAAAGCATTACAAATGGGAAGCTCAGCTTGAAGATGTTGTAGATAATCCATATTTGGATGATTTTTATAACCAAATGGAACGTTGGAGTTTCAATCTTCAGGTTTACTTTTTAAATAGTAGGTTTCGACAGGTTTTACAAATTCGTAAAAGTGGAAAAGATATTATTCAAGACCGAACCATTTATGAAGACGCGAACATCTTTGCACCAAACTTACATGCAATGGGATTGATGACTAATAGAGATTTTGACAATTACAGTTCTTTATTTAATCTGATGGAAAGCTTGGTTGAGGCACCAGACCTGCTTATTTACTTGCGTAGTTCAATCCCTAATTTAGTGAGTCAAATTCAAAAGCGCGGGAGAGATTATGAAAACTCAATTAGTATTGATTACCTCAGTCGACTCAACGAACGCTATGAAGCTTGGATTCATAATTATAAAAAAGGCCGTCTTCTTATTATTGATGTAGATGATTTAGATTTTGTTGAAAACAAAGAAGACTTAGGCGGAATTATTACTAAAATTGATGCTGAAATTAATGGACTTTTTTAAAAATTCATATACATTATAAAAACAAAAAAAGCACGCCAATTGGCGTGCTTTTTTTGTAATCTAATATGTAATTACTCCTTTTTTATTTTAACTTCTTTAATGACTTTTCCTTCAGAACCATTTTTGGTTTGTAGAGAAAGTTCAAAAGCTTCAAGTTGTTGTTTTACTTCAGATTCTGTTCCACTAAATGTTTTTTCAACTACAGATTCTTCACCGTCTTCAACAGAAACATATTTAATTTTTGCAACAACATTTTCTAATTCAGCTTTGTCAATAGAAACATTAAGCTCAACTTCTTGAGTATTCATAGCTGTTTCTTCTTCGGAATGCCCTCCTAAGATTGGTGCAACTACTAATCCAATAAGACAAGTCAGTTTGATCAAAATGTTCATTGAAGGTCCAGAAGTGTCTTTGAATGGATCACCAACGGTGTCTCCAGTTACTGCTGCTTTGTGGGCATCAGAACCTTTGTAGGTCATTTCACCATTAATTTCTACTCCTGCTTCAAAAGATTTTTTGGCATTATCCCAAGCACCACCAGCGTTGTTTTGGAAAATTGCCCAAAGCACACCTGAAACCGTAACTCCTGCCATATAACCTCCTAGCATTTCTGCTACAAGTTTATGGTTGTCTGGATAAATTAATAATCCAACAAGTACGATCAAAATAGGGAAACCGATTGTCAGTAACCCTGGTAATAACATTTGTCTTAAAGAAGCTTTTGTAGAAATATCAACACATTTGTCGTATTCTGGTTTTCCTGTACCTTCCATAATTCCTGGAATCTCTTTGAATTGACGTCTCACCTCCTCTACCATTTCCATAGCTGCTTTTCCAACAGAGCTCATCGCTAATGCAGAGAATACAACGGGAACCATTCCTCCTACAAAAAGCATTGAAAGAACTGGTGCCTTAAATATGTTGATTCCATCTATTTCTGTAAACGTTACATAGGCTGCAAATAAAGCGAGTGCTGTAAGTGCCGCAGAAGCAATAGCAAAACCTTTTCCTGTTGCTGCTGTTGTATTTCCTACAGAATCCAAAATGTCTGTGCGTTCACGTACAATTGGTTCTTGCTCGCTCATTTCGGCAATCCCTCCTGCGTTGTCTGCAATAGGTCCAAAAGCATCAATAGCCAATTGCATAGCTGTTGTAGCCATCATTGCAGAAGCGGCCATTGCTACACCATAGAAACCAGCAAAAGCATAAGAAGCCCAAATGGCAATTGCAAACAATAATACCGAAGAAAATGTAGAAATCATCCCTGTTGCAAGACCAGCAATAATATTGGTTGCAGCTCCAGTACTTGATTGTTGTACAATATTTAATATTGGTTTTTTACCTAGCCCTGTATAATATTCCGTAAATGATGAAATTGCACCACCAACAACAAGTCCAACTAATGTGGCATAAAACACACGAAGAGCAGAAATGTCTTTTAGTCCTTCCCCATAAAATTCCATTTGCATTGTTTCTGGAAGCATCCAAGTAACCAAAGCAAAACTCGCAACACCAACCAATACAATAGATGTCCAGTTTCCAATGTTAAGTGCTTTTTGTACTTGTGCTTCTTTAGCGTCATTTGAACTAATTTTCACAAGAAGTGTTCCTATAATTGAAATGATAATTCCAGCACCTGCAATCGCCATTGGCAATAAAATAGGTCCTATTCCTCCAAAAGCATCTGAGATGCTTCCGCCCATATCTTTAATAATGTAGTTTCCTAGAACCATCGCTGCTAAAACTGTTGCTACATAAGACCCAAAAAGATCGGCTCCCATTCCAGCAACATCACCTACATTGTCTCCAACATTATCTGCAATAGTTGCAGGATTTCGAGGATCATCTTCTGGAATCCCAGCTTCAACCTTTCCTACCAAATCGGCACCAACATCGGCTGCTTTAGTGTAAATACCTCCACCCACACGGGCAAAAAGTGCAATAGATTCTGCACCTAATGAAAATCCAGCAAGGGTTTCAAGAACGATAGTCATATCAACAGTATTGGTCCAAACACCCCCCATAAACATTTGGAAAAATAGGATGAAGAATAATGAAAGACCAAGAACTGCCAGTCCAGCAACACCAAGCCCCATTACTGTTCCACCTCCAAAGGAAATCTTTAGGGCTTCAGGCAGACTTGTACGCGCAGCTTGTGTTGTACGAACATTAGTCTTGGTAGCTATACGCATCCCAATATTTCCAGCTACCGCAGAAAAAACGGCACCAATAATAAAAGCAACTATAATAAGATAGCTTGTTGTTTCTACCACAGAAGCAACTCCAGCAAGTGCAATACTTGCTCCAATGACAAAATATGTAAGTAACTTATACTCAGCTTTTAAAAACGCTAATGCACCTACATATATGTGATCGGAAATTTCTTTCATTTTGCCATCTCCAGCATCTTGTTTCATTATTGAAACTCTTTTGACCCCCATGTATAGTAAGCCTATGAGTGCCATTACGATTGGCATGTAAATCATCAATGATTCCATAATTTAAATTTAATTGATTTTAAAGGCCACAAATGTAGTAAAATGAATAAGAATAGAAAAAACTATTTTTTGCTTACAATTGACCTAATTTTATTTATTTGTACAATACTTTTTTTACGGCTTTTACAACATCATTGCTGTTTGGCAACCATTCTTCCAACAAAACAGGAGAATAAGGCGCTGGGGTGTCTGCTGTATTAATTTTTATAATTGGTGCATCTAAATAATCAAATGCTTTTTGCTGTACTTGATATGTGATTTCTGTTGATACATTTCCAAATGGCCATGCTTCTTCCAAAATAACCAGGCGATTTGTCTTTTTAACAGATTCCAAAATTGAATTGATATCCAATGGACGTACTGTTCTTAAGTCAATAACTTCACAAGAAATACCCTCTTTTTCCAATTCGTCTGCAGCTTTGTAGGCCTCTTTAATAATCTTACCAAATGAAACAACCGTTACATCTGTTCCTGGACGTTTGATTTCTGCAACTCCAATAGGCAAAATGTATTCGCCTTCTGGAACTTCACCTTTATCCCCATACATTTGCTCACTTTCCATAAAAATAACAGGGTCATCATCACGAATCGCGGCTTTTAAAAGCCCTTTTGCATCATATGGATTAGATGGAACAATGACTTTTAGCCCTGGACAATTTGCATACCAACTCTCAAAAGCCTGAGAGTGTGTTGCAGCCAATTGCCCTGCAGATGCTGTTGGCCCTCTAAAAACAATTGGACATTTGAATTGTCCTCCAGACATTTGTCTGATTTTGGCAGCATTATTTATAATTTGATCAATTCCAACAAGGGAAAAGTTAAAAGTCATAAACTCTACAATAGGTCTATTCCCTGTCATTGTAGATCCCACGGCAATTCCTGCAAAACCAAGCTCTGCAATAGGGGTATCTATAACACGCTTCTCACCAAACTCGTCTAGCATTCCTTTGGAAGCCTTGTATGCACCATTATACTCTGCAACTTCCTCACCCATCAAGTATATACTTTCATCGCGACGCATTTCTTCGCTCATGGCTTCACAAATTGCTTCTCTAAATTGAATTGTTTTCATTCGCTGATTTTTGATGGTGCAAAAATAACAATAATGTATAATAATAAATACATCATTTGTTTAAAATTTCCTATGCATGCATAGGAAATATGAACTTTTTTTGTACCTTCGTACTGACATTTAATCCAAACATAAAAAAACACCCAAACAATGAAAATATTAGTGTGTATAAGTCATGTACCTGATACGACTTCAAAAATAAATTTCACAAACGATAATAGAACTTTTGATACCAATGGGGTTCAATTTGTAATCAATCCCAACGATGAGTTTGGCTTAACAAGAGCTATGTGGTTTAAAGAAAAACAAAACGCAACCGTAGATGTTGTAAATGTTGGAGGACCAGAAACAGAATCAACATTACGGAAGGCTTTAGCCATTGGTGCCGATGCTGCTTTTAGGGTAAATACTCCCCCAACAGATGGATTTGCTGTAGCCAAAGAGCTCACAAAAGTGGCACAAGACGGTGGTTATGATTTAATCATTGCAGGTCGAGAATCCATAGACTACAATGGGGGTATGGTGCCAGGAATGATGGCAGCAGCTTTAGGCGCAAGCTTTGTTAACAATTGTATCGCCCTTGAAATTGAGGGGGATAAAGCAACTGCTGTTCGAGAAATAGACGGTGGAAAAGAAACACTAACAAGCACTTTACCACTTGTCATTGGTGGACAAAAAGGTCTTGTAGAAGAAAGCGACCTAAAAATTCCCAACATGCGAGGCATTATGATGGCTAGAAAAAAGCCTCTAACTGTACTAGAACCCTCCGAAAATAAAACATTTACAGCATCTGTCCATTTTGAAAAACCTGCGCCAAAAGGTGCTATTAAAATGGTTGATGCCGATAACATTGATGAACTTATTGATCTTTTGCACAACGAAGCAAAAGTTATCTAAAACAAAAACATATGTCTGTACTCGTATATATAGAATCTGATAATGGAACCATTAAAAAAGCGGCTTTAGAAGTTGCATCTTATGGACGTGCTTTGGCCAATACACTCAATACAAGTTTGAGTGCTGTTGTTTTCTCTTCAGAAAACAATGAATTGCTAGGAACCTACGGCGTTGATAAAGTATTAACAGTAGATTATTCTGAAAAATTTAATGCAAAAATTTATGCTGATATCATCACACAAGCAGCGCAAAAAGAACAATCAAACGTGGTAGTATTGAGTAGTAGCGCAGATAGTCGTTATCTTGCACCAATGCTTTCTGTAGATTTAGATGCCGGATATGTTCCTAATGTAATTGAACTTCCAACTCAAACTAAACCATTTACAGTAAAAAGGAGTGTATTTAGCAACAAAGCTTTTTGTGAAACAGAAATAGCAACTGAAGTCAAAATTATTGGACTTTCTAATAATGCTTTTGGACTAGTAGAACATGCTGTTTCTCCGCATACGGAGTCTTTTTCTCCTAGCATTACAGCATCAGAAATTACTGTTGAAAATATTGATAAAGCCACCAATAAAGTCTCTATTGCAGATGCAGAAACTGTAGTCTCTGCAGGAAGAGGACTAAAAGGCCCAGAAAATTGGAACATAATTGAAGACCTTGCCGAAGTTTTGGGTGCTGCTACGGCATGTTCAAAACCTGTTTCAGATCTTGGATGGAGACCTCACAGCGAACATGTTGGACAAACAGGAAAACCTGTGGCAAGCAACCTTTATATTGCTATTGGAATTTCTGGAGCAATACAGCATTTGGCAGGAATAAATTCTTCCAAAATAAAAGTAGTCATCAACACTGACCCAGAAGCTCCATTTTTTAAGGCTGCTGATTATGGAATTATTGGAGATGCCTTTGAGGTGGTTCCAAAATTGACAGAAAAACTTAAAGAATTTAAGGCTCAGAACGCATAAAAATCCAAATTCCAATTCATTTATAACTAGTTTTTAATTTAATTTATTAAAACTTAAAGACTTAAGTTTGGTATTTTAGGAATTAAAACTGTTATTTGTTATTCAAATAATGAGTCTTGTTCGTCTAAATATAAAAGGTATTTCATACAGTCAAACGCAAAGCGGCGCTTATGCTTTGATTCTCAGTGAAGTAGATGGAGAGCGAAAGCTACCAATTGTTATTGGGGCATTTGAAGCTCAATCTATTGCTATTGCTTTAGAAAAAGATATTCGACCACCACGACCTCTAACTCATGATTTGTTTAAAAACTTTTCAGATCGTTTCAATATAATTGTTAAACAAGTGATTATTCATAAACTTGTAGACGGTGTGTTTTATGCTTCATTAATATGTGAAAGCAATGAAAAAGAAGAAATTATTGATGCCCGAACTAGTGATGCCATAGCTCTCGCTTTGCGTTTTTCTGCACCGATTTTCACCTACAAAAACATTCTAGAAAAAGCAGGGATAATTCTCAAAATTAATCCTGAAGAAAATGAGGATGAAAAAGATGATACGGTGATTTTTGAAGAGGCATCATTTGAATCTACAGGTGAAGATTTAAACCCACAACTTGAATATAAAAACTTATCTTTACAAGAATTAGAAGAATTACTACAAAAAGCAGTACAAGAAGAGGACTATGAAAAAGCTGTAAAACTAAGAGATGAAATCTCAAAACGATAACCAACATAACCAATGAAAAAAAATGTATTCCTATTTATTTTACTTGTCAGTCAAATTGCATTAGGTCAAGACAACTCAAGTCAAATAATTGAAAGTCAAGGGTTTAGTGTAGACAGTTTACTCAGAGGAGGGCTAGGAATGCTTGTTCTTTTAGGGATATCAATTCTATTAAGTACAAACAGAAAAGCCATTAACTGGAGAACTGTAGGCTTCGGTCTTGGAGCTCAACTCATACTTGCAATTGCGGTTTTGAAAATAGATTTTGTTCAGAAAATTTTTAAAGGAATTGGGGGACTTTTCCTCGCTGTTCTTGACTTTACCCAAAAAGGAACAGAGTTTCTTTTTGCGGCATTTAGCACAGGAAAAATTGATGCATCGCTAAACACTTTTGCCATATCAATACTTCCAACTATTATTTTCTTTTCAGCACTAACCTCGCTATTGTTTTATTTGGGAGTCATTCAAAAAGTAGTAAAAATATTTGCATGGTTTCTAACAAAATTATTACAAGTTTCAGGTGCAGAGAGTTTGAGTGTTGCTGGAAATATATTTTTAGGTCAAACAGAAGCACCACTAATGATTAAAGCCTACTTGGAAAAAATGAATCGCTCAGAAATTCTTCTAGTGATGATTGGTGGAATGGCAACAGTTGCTGGAGGGGTACTAGCTGCTTATATTGGATTTTTAGGTGGAGAAGATGAAGTCTTAAGACAATATTATGCAAAACACTTATTAACAGCTTCAGTAATGGCCGCACCTGGCGCCATTGTAATTTCAAAAATTTTATATCCTCAAACAGAAGCTATCAATAATGACATTGCAATTTCTCAGGAAAAAGTAGGCTCAAATGTTCTTGACGCTATTGCAAATGGAACTACAGAAGGGCTAAAACTCGCTTTTAATATTGGTGCTATGTTATTGGTGTTTCTAGCTTTTATTGCTATGATTAATGGTATTTTAGGATGGTTAGGCGATTTTGGAGGATTAAATGAATGGGTTCAGACCAATACGCCTTACACAGAATTTTCGCTAGAATTTATTCTTGGATATGCCTTTGCCCCGCTCATGTGGCTTATTGGAATTGCAAAAGAAGATGTTGCGCTTATGGGACAACTGCTTGGAATAAAACTTGCAGCTAGTGAATTTGTAGGGTATATTCAACTGGCAGACTTGAAAAATCCGCTAGAACTTGTACACCTGAAATATGAAAAATCAATTGTAATGGCTACCTATATGCTATGTGGTTTTGCCAATTTTGCTTCCATCGGAATTCAAGTAGGAGGCATTGGTTCTCTAGCACCAGGGCAAAGAAAAACACTCTCAGAATTAGGAATGAAAGCTCTTATTGGAGGAACTATTGCATCCCTTTTGTCTGCAACAATAGCAGGCCTAATTATTGGATAATAATTTAGTTGATAACTTTTAAAATTATTAGCCCTAGTCGCTTTACATTCAACACTGCATTAATTATTTTTATTTATTATAATTCACTTTATATATGAAGCAATATCTTGACCTAGTAAACCATGTTTTAGAACATGGAAACGAAAAAGGAGACCGAACAGGAACTGGAACAAAAAGTGTTTTTGGATACCAAATGCGCTTCGATTTGAGTGAGGGCTTTCCTATGGTTACTACAAAAAAACTCCACCTAAAATCCATTATCTATGAATTGTTGTGGTTCCTTAAAGGAGACACCAACACAAAATATCTAACAGAAAATGGTGTTCGAATTTGGAATGAATGGGCAAATGAGAATGGGGATCTTGGCCCTGTATATGGCCATCAATGGCGCAATTGGAATAGCGATGAAATCGACCAAATACAATCTGTTATCGATACCTTAAAAACAAATCCAAATAGCAGAAGAATGTTGGTTTCTGCATGGAACCCCTCTGTGTTACCTGATACCTCAAAATCATTTTCAGACAATGTTGCCGAAGGAAAAGCAGCCCTCCCGCCTTGTCATGCTTTTTTTCAATTTTATGTACACGAAGGAAAATTATCTTGTCAATTGTATCAGCGTAGTGCAGACATATTTTTGGGTGTTCCTTTTAATATTGCTTCGTATGCCTTGTTTACAATGATGATGGCACAGGTTTGTGGGTATCAAGCTGGTGAGTTTATACACACCTTTGGAGATGCTCATATTTATAATAATCATATTGAACAACTAGAATTGCAACGCTCCAGAGAACCACGACCTTTACCAAAAATGATCCTTAATGCCGAAGTAGATAATATTTTCGACTTCACTTTTGATGATTTTACCCTTGTTGATTACGACCCACACCCACACATCAAAGGAAAAGTTGCTATATAATTTCAACTGAAAACGCTATTTTTGCGGACTAAGTTTATATACTATTGAACACAACAAAACATCAAATAGTGACCATAATTGTGGCCGTTTCAGAAAATCAAGTGATTGGAAAAGACAATGATTTGATTTGGAATTTGAGTTTAGATTTGAAACGCTTTAAAGCTCTAACTTCTGGGCACTACATTATTATGGGGCGAAAAACTTTTGAAAGTTTTCCAAAGCCTTTACCAAATCGAACCCATGTAGTCATCACACGTCAAAAGAATTATAAAGTTCCTAAAGGCGTTTTGGTGGTAAATTCATTAGAAAAAGCTATTGAAATTTCAAAAGATGATCCACAGCCCTATATTATTGGTGGTGGAGAAATTTATAAACAAGCTTTAAATGTTGCCGATAAAATTGAACTTACACGAGTACATGCCAATTTTGAAGGCGATACATTTTTTCCAGAAATTGATTTAAAAGTGTGGAAAGAAATTAGCAAAGAACACATAAAAAAAGATGATAAACACGCTTGTGATTTTAGCTTTATAACATATATAAAACAACAAAATTAATTGAAATGAACGCATATATTTTTCCAGGTCAAGGAGCACAATTTCCAGGAATGGGGCAAGAACTATATCAGCAATCTTCTGTAGCAAAAACAATGTTTGAACAGGCAAATTCAATCCTTGGTTTTGAAATTACAAAAATCATGTTTGAAGGAACTCCAGAAGATTTGAAACAAACCAATGTGACACAACCCGCCATATTTCTTCATTCTGTAGTTTTGGCAAAAAGTATGGGGAACCATTTTAACCCAGATATGGTCGCCGGACATTCTTTGGGTGAATTTTCTGCTTTGGTTGCCAATAATACTTTGAGTTTCAAACAAGGCTTAAAACTTGTTGCACAACGTGCAGATGCGATGCAAAAAGCATGTGAATCTACAGAGGGTACAATGGCCGCAGTGTTAGGTTTGGAAAATGATATTGTTGAAACAGTCTGTAATAGTATTGATGGCATTGTTGTAGCTGCAAATTATAATTGCCCAGGACAACTGGTCATTTCTGGTGCAATCGAACCAATTCATAAAGCTTGTGAGATTTTGAAGGAAAAAGGGGCTAGACGTGCATTGGTCTTGCCTGTTGGAGGGGCATTTCACTCTCCACTAATGGAGCCTGCAAGAGAACAATTAGCTGCGGCTATTGAAGACACAACATTCAACACCCCTGACTGTCCAATTTATCAAAATGTAACCTCAAGTGCCGTTCAAGATACTTTAGACATAAAAAAGAATTTGATTGCTCAATTGACATCACCTGTACGTTGGACTCAATCTGTAGATCAAATGTTAATAGATGGTGCTCAAAACTTTACTGAAGTAGGTCCTGGAAAAGTCTTACAAGGATTAGTTAAAAAAATCAACCGAGAGGCCAATACTAGCGCAGCAACGCTATAAAGCGAGAATCCATGAACAAAAGAGTAGCATACATCATCTTTTTAGTTTTACTCAATATTGGTCTCGATCAATATTCAAAACATCTTGTAAGAGAAGAGGTTTTTCCAGGTTCACGCACTGAAATTATTGGCAAATTATTGCAACTAATGAATGTAGAAAACTCTGGAGCTTTTTTGGGAATTGGAAGTGATTCTCACCCAACAATAAAACTAATTTTTCTTTTGATTTTACCTGTAATTGTCCTTGGCGTTGTGCTCTATTATCTCCTTACAAATCGTTCTCTAGATCGTCTTTCTGTAATAGGTTTTAGTTGTGTTGCAGGCGGTGGTATTGCTAACTTGTATGATCGTTTTGTACACGGTTCTGTCACAGACTTTTTATTTATGGATTTTGGTTTTGTACAAACTGGTATTTTTAATGTTGCTGATTTATCAGTAACCTCAGGGATGATACTGCTGATTACTGCTTCTTATCAGCAAAAAAGAAAAAACGAAAATGGAAATTCGTAGACTAGTTTTTATAAATAATGCCGTCTTTCATTACAAAACTTATACGCTCCATTGCAGTAATATCTTCCAATGGGTTTGAATCGGTAGCAACTATATCCGCAATAAAATTAGGTTTGATTTGGCCTAGTTCATTAGCTAACCCCAATACTTTTGCATTTATTAGCGTTGCCGATTGAATGGCCTCCATAGGCGGCATACCCACTTCAACCATATAGCCAAATTCTTTAGCATTTTGTCCATGAGGAAATACACCAGCATCTGTTCCAAAGGCAATATTTACGCCGCGTTTGTAGGCCTTAGCAAAAGTACTTTGAATTTTTGGACCAATTTCTAGTGCTTTTGGCACTATAATCTCTGGATAAAATCCATCAATTTTGGCATTTTCTGCAACTGCTTTACCTGCTGTAATTGTTGGCACAAAGTAAGTCCCATATTGCTTCATAAGGTCCATCGTTTTATAGCTCATTTTGGTGCCATGTTCAATCGTTGTTACGCCTCCAATAACAGCGCGTTGCATGCCTTCATCTCCGTGGGCATGTGCCGCTATTATCATTCCATAATCCTTAGCTGTTTCGCATATGGCTTTAACCTCTTCCAAAGTGAATTGTGGGTTTTGTCCATTTTTTGCTACACTCAAAACACCACCCGTTGCCGTAATTTTTATGTTATCGGCACCATTTTTATATCTTTGTCGCACTGCTTTTCGGGCTTCATCTGGACTATTAATCACGCCTTGCTCAGGCCCTGGGTCACCCATTAAAAGTTTTTTTCTTCCATTTGTTGGATCGGCATGCCCCCCTGTTGTTGCAATGGCTTTTCCAGCAGTAAAGATTCTAGGACCTACAACGGTATTGTTGTTTATGGCATTTCTTAGCGCAATATTAACACCTGTTCCGCCTAAATCTCTAACCGTAGTAAATCCTGCCAAAAGTGTTATTTCTGCATAATTCACCGATTTGAATGCTACATCGGCTTCATTTGCAGTGAATTGATCCATGTAACGAGCCGGATTGTATTCATTTTCCATGTGTACATGCATATCAATCAATCCTGGCATTACTGTTTTTGATTTTAAATCAACAACAGTATCATTTGTATTATCAGATGTTATATATCCATTTTCAATGGCTTTAATTTTATTCTCAGAAATTACAATTGTTTTTTCAGTGAGTATTTCTCCTTTTTCGGTATCAATAAGTTGTCCGCAATGCAAATAAATCTCTTGGGCGGAACCCATAAAAAATTGAAAGAGGAAAAGTAAGACTATAAGATTTTTCATGATATTGTTATTTAGGATAAAAATTCTAAGACTGAAGTTGTAATAAATTCAATTTGACTGTCGTCTAATTCTGTGTGCATTGGTAATGAAATCACTTCTTTAGATAATTGATTTGTGACTTTAAAATCTGCATCATTGTACCTTTGATCTGTATAAGCTTTTTGTTTGTGCAAAGGAATTGGATAATAAACACCACAAGGTATTCCTTTGGAATTCAAATGTGCAACCAATGCATCTCGGTCTGTATTTTTAAGTTTTAAAGTATATTGATGAAAAACATGGCAATCGCAGTTTTCGCATATGGTATCACATCCATTACCGGCTTTTGGGGTTTCTATATTTGGGTGATTTTTAAAAGCAGCATTATATTTTCTTGCGGCATTTTGTCGTGCTTTGTTGTAGTTGTCTAAATGAGGTAATTTTGCGTCCAATACTGCAGCTTGAATCGAGTCTAATCTGGAATTAACCCCTACAACATCGTGGTGATATCTTTTGTACATTCCATGATTTACAATCCCTCGAATCGTATGAGCCAAATCATCATTGTTGGTAAAAATTGCACCCCCATCGCCATAGCACCCCAAGTTCTTTGATGGAAAGAAAGAAGTTGAAGCCACATCTCCAATAGTTCCAGCTTTGGATTTGGCACCGTTTTTTGATGTATATGTAGCACCTATAGCTTGAGCGTTGTCTTCAATCACATACAAGTTATGTTTTTTTGCAAGGGCTAAAATGGCGTCCATATTGGCGCATTGCCCAAACAAATGTACAGGTACAATTGCTTTTGTTTTTGGAGTAATTGCTTTTTCAATCGCATTGATATCAATATTAAAACGCTCAGAATCAACATCAACAAGAACAGGTGTTAGCCCTAAAAGTGCAATCACTTCTACGGTGGCAGCAAATGTAAAATCTGCAGTAATGACCTCATCTCCAGGTTGAAGCCCCAGTCCCATCATTGCAATTTGCAAAGCGTCGGTCCCATTGGCACAAGGAATCACATGTTTTACATCTAAATAATCTTCAAGATTTTTTTGAAATTCCTTGACTTTAGGTCCATTGATAAAAGAAGTTGTATCAATTACCTCTTGAATAGAAGTATTAACTTGATCTTTTATCGTGGCATATTGACCTTTTAGATCGACCATTTGAATTTTTTTCATATCACTTTTTATCAGAAAATATATTGATTTTGTGCATCACAAAAATACAAAAATAGCTTTGGGCAAATGCTAAAATTAAGATAAAGAATGTATTTTTGTTTTTTAAACACAACATATTGTTAGCCATTTATAATCTTATTACTGCATTTGTTAAGCTTTTACTTCCTGTTGCAGGAGTGTTCAATTCAAAATTGAAAAAAGGGATAGATGGTCGCAAAAAAACCTTTGAGACTCTCCAAAACAATATTCAAAAAGAAGACACGGTTTATTGGTTCCATTGTGCTTCACTGGGAGAATATGAACAAGGACTTCCGGTATTTGACAAACTAAAATCTAAAGATCCTAAAGCAAAAATTGTGCTTTCATTTTTCTCACCCTCCGGATACGAAGTTCGAAAAGAAAATCCATTAACTTCTGTTGTGGTGTATTTGCCATTGGACACAAAAAGAAACGCTGAGATATTTTTAAAACTCATAAATCCAAAACTAGTTGTTTTTGTAAAATATGATTTGTGGCCCAATTACCTGAAAGCTCTAAAAAATCACCCCACAAAGGTTGTTTTAATCTCTGCATTGTTGAGACCTCATCAATACTTTTTTAAGTTTTATGGCCAATCATTTCAAAAATTATTTTTCAGTTTTGATCATATTTTTACTCAAAATAGTGAATCAAAAGAATTATTAAAATCAATAGGGTATTATGATGTCACGGAGTCAAATGATACCCGCTTTGATCGTGTTTCGAACCAATTGACACAAAATAATTCACTCCCATACTTAGAAAATTTTATAGATAATAAGTTGTGTGTCGTTGCTGGAAGTACTTGGGAAGAAGATGAAAAGATACTTATCCCTTACATTCAAAAAACAGACAAATCAACAAAATTTATCATTGCGCCACATTCGATAAATAAACAAGGAATAAATAGGTTAATGGAAGCTTTGGGAGATAAAGCTGTTTTATTTTCCGAGCATCAGAAAGTATCCCTATCAGATAAACAAGTTTTTGTTGTTGATACCATTGGAATACTTTCCAAAATTTACAACTATGCAGATGTTGCCTATATTGGTGGTGGTATGGGCTCTAGTGGATTGCACAATACACTTGAAGCTGCTGTTTTTGGTGTTCCAATTATTATTGGTAAAAACTACGATAAATTTCCCGAGGCAAAAGATATGTTAGAACGGGGAGGGCTTTTTAGTATTGAAGATTATAAGTCCTTTAAAGCTACTTTAGATAGGTTTATTGTTGATGCTAATTACAGAGAAAAATGTGGGGAAATCAATAGAGCTTATATTGAAAATCATAAAGGAGCAACTTCCAAAATTATAGATAAACTTACGCTTTTACTTAAAGATTAGGCGTTTTGTAAACTTTGATATAGTCAATAATAAATTCTTGAGGGAAAATGGAGTCATCAACTTCAAATCCGCCAAAGTAACCTCCAACTGCTAAATTTAGAATGAGATAAAAAGGCTTGTCAAATGGCCATATCTCTGCAGTTTTTTCTTCTGGAGCAAAAGTGTATACATTTTGGTCGTCTACAAAAAATTGAATTTGATTTTCATCCCATTGCATTTTGTAGGTGTGGAATCCATCCTCTATATTATCAAACAATGAAATTTTTGTGTTTTTAGACACACCATAACTATCTTTTGTATGAAGGGTTGTGTGAATTTTTCCAGGCATTCTACCTACATACTCCATAATGTCAATTTCTCCACAATTTGGCCAATAATTTTCTTCAATGTCGTGACCAAGCATCCAGATCGCTGGCCATACTCCCAAGCCTTTTGGAAGTTTCGCTTTTACCTCAACAGTACCATATTGAAATTCAATTTTGTCTTTTGTTGTAATTCTTCCTGAGTAATAACGATCTCCTTCTTTTGTTGCTCTAATAACTAATTTTTTATCACGAACAAAAATATTCTCTTTTGTGTAGTGCTGGTATTCTTTGTTACCCCATCCACAAAGATTTGGACAACCATCTCCTAAGTCATAATTCCAATACTTTAAGTCCAAAAAAGACTGTTCGAAATCATCATTAAAAATAATACGTTTACCAGGATTATCCTCTGGTTTTTGTAAAAAAGCAAATGCAAGTATGAGTAAAATTCTAAAAATCATCATAAGCTAAAGTTTGTACTTAAATCTGCTGTGGAATCTCCTCCTACAAAAACAGAAAATTCACCAGACTGTAATGTAAAATCTCCGTTATTGTCATAAAAACCAAGTTCTTTTTCAGTGAGTAAAAATTGTACTGTCTTTGTCTCGCCTGGATTCAAATTAATCAATTCAAAACCTTTTAAATTTCGAACCGCTTGAGCAGGACGTGCAAAATGATCCTTTACATAAAGTTGAACAACCTCTTTTCCCTCAAGGTTTCCAGTATTGGTCACTTCTACACTAACTTCAATAGAAGTATCAGTTTGACTTTGAATTTTCAAATTCTTATATCCAAAAGTGGTATAACTTAATCCATAACCGAAAGGATACAAAGGTGTGTTTTCTTCATCTTGATAATGCGTCCAAAAAACCTCTCCTGGAGATGGTAAAGTTGGCCTTCCAGTACTTTTATAATTGTAATAAATGGGTACTTGACCCACAGATCTTGGGAATGTCATTGGTAATTTCCCACTCGGATTGTAATCACCATACAGGACTTGAGCAATTGCATTGCCACTTTGAGAGCCCAATTGCCAGGCTTCAACAATTGCAGGGATATGTTTATTGGCCCAATTCAATACTAAAGGCCTGCCATTATTTAGTACAAGAACAATATTTTTATTGACGTTATAAACTGCTTCAAGAAGTTCTTGTTGTAACCCAGGTAATCCAATATTTGTTCTGCTTCGTCCTTCTCCACTTTGAAGACCATGTTCTCCTAAAACCATTACGACAACATCGGATGTTTTAGCAAGTTTCAAAGCAGCAGCAAAATCACTTTTGTCTGTAGTATTGATTTTTAATTCTTTTGCAAATTCTAACGCTCCAATATTCAATTTTGTACCAACAGAAAATTCAACGTTATTTCCAGAATAAGATTTTAACCCCTCAAGAACTGAAACTGCAGAATTCTTCTCTGCTGCTAATATCCAATTGCCTAGCGGACTTGTTTTGTCATTAGCAAGGTCGCCAATCAATGCAATATTTAGCCCTTCTTTTTTTAGAGGTAATATTTGATTTTGGTTTTTTAAAAGTACGATTGATTTTTTGGCCATATCTAAACTGGCATCACGAAGATTTTGATTGCCTAAAATTTTACTTTCTCGCAACGAATCACAGTATTTGTAAGGGTCGTCAAAAAGACCAAGTTCGAATTTTACACGCAATATTCTTCGTGCAGCGTCATCAATAAGTTTTTCATCAACAAGACCCGATTTTACTAAATCTGCTAAATTTTCTATGTAGGAAAGCGATTGCATGTCCATATCAGAACCTGCTTCCACAGCCAATTGAGCCGCTTCTTTTTCATCTTTGGCATAACCATGTTCTACCATTTCTTCAATTGACCCCCAGTCTGATACGACAAAGCCATCAAAATTCCAATCTCTTTTTAAAATATCGCGCTGAAGAAATTTACTACCTGTTGCGGGAACACCATTGAGTTGACTAAACGAATTCATAAAAGTGCGAACACCGGCATCAATAGTTGCTTTAAAAGGAGGCATGATAACATTGTGTAAGGTTTGAGTTCCTACATCAACAGAGTTGTATTCTTTTCCTGATTCGGTAAATCCATATCCAGCAAAGTGTTTTGCACAAGCTGCAATTGTTGATGGATTTGATAGATCGTCTCCTTGAAATCCTTTGACCCTTGCAAATGCAATTTTAGACCCTAAATAGGGATCCTCTCCACCGCCTTCCATGACTCGCCCCCAACGTGCATCTCTCGAAATATCTACCATTGGTGCAAATGTCCAATTGATACCTGCTGCAGAAGCCTCCAAGGCTGCATTTTTAGCCGATAATTCTATAGCTTCTAAATCCCAACTTGCGGCTTCAGCCAAAGGTATTGGAGTGATTGTTTTATAGCCATGAATAACATCAAACCCAAAAATTAATGGGATTCCGAGTCGTGTTTCTTCTACGGCTATTTTTTGTAATTTATATACATTTTCAACACCGTGAACATTAAGCATTGACCCTACAAGTCCGTTTTTAAGTTGCTCAAATTGTACGGCTGCTGAGCCTTCTTTTGGAGCAGGTCCAGTAACATCCCAAAAACTAGAATATTGATTCATTTGACCAATTTTCTCTTCGAGAGTCATTTGAGTTAATAAGGTATTTACCCGCTCATCGACTGTCGATAATTTTGATTTTGAGTCACAAGAATTGAGCACAAAAAAACTAATTAATGTGAAAAATGTTAAATTGGCTTTTTTCATTTTTACTGATACAACCTAATGTAATCAACTTCCATTATGTCCTCTGTGAAATTTGGATCTATATCACCACCGAGTGTACCACCCATTGCAACATTAAAAATGAAAAAGAATTCTTCATTGAATGGGTAATAGGGTTCTACTCCTGAAGTATTCATTGAAAAAAACTCGTTTCCATCTAAATATGTTGTGATGCTTGTTGGAGTCCAATCCATTGCATAGGTATGCCAATCGTCAGAAGTTGTATTTGAAACATCTAGCCCATACTCTCCACGCTGTCCATCTGGAAGTTTCCAGTGTAATGTAGATTTGACCTTGTTTTTGTCTTGAAACTGTTCCATAATGTCAATTTCTCCACATTGTGGCCAACCAACTTCAGGATAATTTGCCCCAAGCATCCAGAGCGCTGGCCAAGTCCCTTGCGCTGAAGGCAACTTTGCACGGATTTCTACATAACCATATCTGAACTCAAACTTATCTTGAGTTTTGATGCGTGCAGAAGAATATGACCCATTAGATTCTTTAATAGCTTTGATTTTAAGTATTCCACCTTCTCTTTTTACATTATTTGTACTTGAAGTGTAAATTTGTTCCTCTTGATTACCCCATCCACCGCCTCCGGTTTCTGTAGTCCATTTAGAAGTATTAATTGCGCCAGTACCATCAAATTCATCAAACCAAACCAAAACATCATTGTTTCCAGATCCGCCATTACCTACAACGAAAATTTTTAAATTTTCAATCGTTGATATTCTATCATTACTAGCAGAGTAAGCATATACATATAGCGGAAATTGATTAATCCCTAAATCTGTTAGTGTATACGAAAACTGTCCTGTAGAGTTTTGAGTTTCTGAGCCACTGTTTCCAACTTTAAAACCATATTTTACGGCATTAGTTGCTGTTGCTGTTACCGAAAAAATCCCTGAACCATCACCAAAAGGCTCATCCTCGCTCTGCCCTTGAATAGTAACATTAGCCACTAAATTTGAAGGTGATTGATTATTATTATTGTTATTGTTGTTGTTATTAGAACCGTCGTCTCCACCAGAAGAACACGAAACTAATATCGTAGAAATACTTAGAATAGTTAAGAATAATAGATATGTGAATTTTTTTACCATAACAATTAAAGATATAATGGGGCAGATATATATATCTGCCCCAATTATTGAACTATAAAAATTTACTGAGCCTTATACTTTGCATACCATGCAAAGCCGCCGCCTTCTTGAATACAACGTACATGTAAGGTATTTGCTGTAATTGAAATGATATCATACTCAACGTCACCAACATACCAGCCCATGAATCCGCCGTCTGAAAGTTTAAAGGCGGTTTTACGGTAGGGTTCTCCGTCTAGTTCACCCTCAAGCGCAGCTTTTGAAGATGATGGAAAGAATGAAACATTCTTTACTCCAAACATTGTTGTTGCTACTGATTCATCGTGACATGTATCGCCCGCAACACCAATTACACTAGCATAAGTTCCAGGTACAAATGATGGTCCGGCAGTTTGTTCAAAAGTTAAACCGTTAGCTGTTTTTGTGAAAACAAAAACGTTATTGTCTGTCATACAAGCTTTTTCACCATCATTTGGCCCTATGTCATTCCACCAGTTAGGCCATGCATAATCAAATGTTGGATTACCACCTCCAAGGAGACCATAATCATCCTCTACTGGCCCTAATCCTAAGTAAGATGTAGCAGTTGCATCCCAAACCCAAGTTTTGCTGTCCCCTTCATTAGCTCCAGCTAGGAATGTTTCTGCTTCTGGATCTTCAAAAGAACTATATACTTCAATATCGAAAGTTGTGCTTGATAAAACACCTGCTGTACCAACTGCACTAACAATAACAGTGTAAGTGTTTACACCAACTTGTGTGTATCTGTGTGTAATAACTCCAGAAGAATTTGTTTCTGAATTTCCATCGCCAAAATTAAATTGGTATGCAAGTGCTCCATTTGCAGTAGCTGCAAATGTCACGAACCCTGTACCATCTCCATTTACGTTGGTGGCATCTGCACCAGCAATTTCTGCACTTACTTGTACATTGGTTGGTGATGTAATTGGTCCAAAATCATGTTCATCATCTTCACATGCTGTAAACACAAGCAGTGAAAGAAAAAGTACTGATAAATATTTTAAATTTTTCATAGTTTTAATTTAAATTGTTTTACTATTCTAATACAAGAGATACATTATCTATATTGACTAGTCCTACATCTGCTCCTAAATCAAATAGTACTCTAGCATCTGGTGCTCCAAAAGTTGAATTAGTGGTATATGTATAAGTTGTTCTTGTTGGCGTAATGACCATTGTTGCCGTTACGTTGGTCCAAGGATCACCACTCAAGCCTATTCCTGCAATAATTGATCTATTGCCATCAGACCAAGCATCAAACTTTAATGTGTATGTCTCTCCTTGTGTGATCGCTACTTTTTGACTTGTATTAACATCATATGGGTTTCCTGCTTGAGTAACATTTACGGAATAATGTGTATTACCATCACTATCAGTAACAACCGGTGCAGCAGAAGCATCGTCTACCCCAACTAACCATGAAGCACTTCCTAATTCAAAATCTCCATTTGTTAATAGCCCATCATCAAAAGGTTCAGGGGCATAACCCAAGAATAAAGCCACATTGTCAATATTAACTAAACCTGTATCAGCTCCTAAATCAAATAGTACACGAGCATCAGGAGCGCTAAAATTGGCAGTAGTTGTATACGTATATGTTGTTCTCGTTGAGTTAATAGCTATTGTACCTGTAACATTGGTCCATGGATTGCCACTAAGACCTATCCCTGCAACAATTGATCTGTTACCATCAGACCAAGCATCAAACTTTAATGTGTAAGTTTCTCCTTCTGTGATCGCTACTTTTTGACTTGTATTAACATCATATGGGTTTCCTGCTTGAGTAACATTTACGGAATAATGTGTATTACCATCACTATCAGTAACAACCGGTGCAGCCGAAGCATCGTCTACCCCAACTAACCACGAAGCACTTCCTAATTCAAAATCTCCATTTGTTAATAGCCCATCATCAAAAGGATTTCCAGGCTCTTTATAGAAATACAAGTTATCAATATATGCAATTACAGATGAAAAATCCGTAGTCCCAGGTGCTTGCATGTAGTCTATCAATATTTGAGTTATTTTTTCTCTATTTGATAAACTCCCATTTTCAAATTCTGCCATGTCTATGTCAAGTGATTGCCACGAACCAGCTACCGTTGTCCCTAGTGAGGCAACATCCTCTCCACCATCAACTGTATTGACTATTTTAACTTCTAAACTTTGTGTTACATTTTCAGGAACCCAGTAGTCAATATGCATTTTTTCCATTTGTGATAAATCTACTCCGGATCCATAGTTTGTTACAATTCCTAAAAAGTCAAAGTTTGTTAATCTCATCACATTATCCGTTCCAATTGTAGTCGCTTGAAAGGTTGCTGCAGACCAAGGTGTTGGAAATTCATTAAGAGTTACATTGGTATAAGCGTCACTAAAAATAGATACCACATCTGCTGATTGCCTTGCTGGTGGTGTTGGTGCTGCAACTGTTGGCGCTAATATTTCAGTGACTTCAAAGTCTTCTTCAATATGCATCGTCGTTTGAATGGCAGTTCCTTTCACTTCAATGGTTATATCATAAAATCCAGCATTTGTGTATTGTAATATTGCTGTTTCCCCAATATTGGCAGTAACAGGTGTAGTAGCTCCACTTTCACCAGAATAAACATCGAAATTTATTGCATCATCAGCATTAACAGTCACATTGACTTGTTTTGATACAGATGTATCATTCTCTATGGTTATTTCGAGGTTTGAAGGTGGATCTAAAGATATAACCAATTCTTCAGTAATCGTTGCTGTTAAGCCTGTTGGCCCATAAGCTGTTACAGTAACTGTATAAGTTCCTTCTGCATAAGTGTGGTCAATAGTTTCTCCATTATCAATTTGAGCAGGCTCAGGAGTATCATCTCCAAAAGTAACATCAAAGTAAACTGTACCTTCAGCAGTTGGAATAATAGTTACCATTCCTGAGTTGTCTTGTGTCACATCAAACGCCATAGCCAGTGCAGAAGGCGCTTGAACATTATTTAAGTTTACATTTTTTTCATCGTCGGCACAACTCCATAGGGTTGTAACAATGACAAGTAAACTAAGTATATTTTTTATTGATTTCATAGTTTAAATTTTAATAGTTTGGATTTTGACTCCAATTGCCATTTGAAAATTGAATTTCTTCAAAAGGAATTGGGAATAAATCATGTTTTCCTGGAACAAAGCCGTTAATGGCTTGAGCAGCTCTACCTGTTCTTACTAGGTCAAAGAAACGGTGTCCTTCACCCAAAAGTTCAAAGCGTCTTTCTTCAAGAATGGCATCCGTCAGTGCAGCTCCTGTAGCAGATATATTGTGACTACTATCTCCAAATGCACGCTCTCTAACTTGATTCAAGTATGCTAATGCTTTTGTATCATCTAGATTACCTCTGTTGTTAGCTTCTGCAGCCATTAAGAGTACATCTGCATAACGAATAGATCTGTAGTTGTTAGGATTCGTTAAGTTTTGATCTCCAATATTTTGATCTCCTTTTCTAGGTAAGTATTTACGATTAAAGAACCCTGTGTGTTCATAACCTTCAACATATGTTGCCCCTGTTGTTGCTGCCCATGCTACGATATCTAAGATTGAAACATCTCGACGTAAATCATCAGTATCAAAAGCATCATAAGCAGATTGAACAGGAACGTTAAAGCTGTATCCAGAATCGTATAACGGACCTGTATGGTTACGAATTCCCATAAATCCAACAGCTACATTTCCTTCACTACACTGAAGACATCCAAATCCAGCACCTTCAGCATCTGTATATTGAACTTCAAAAACAGATTCTACACCATTTTCTCCGTCATGCTCAAAAATTTCTGAATAATCATCAACCAATTGATATGGTCCATTGTTTATAAGATCATCTAAAACAGTTGCAGCCTGAGTAAATTTGTCTTGATACAAATATGCTTTACCTAACAATGCTTGAGCAGCACCTTTGGTCACTCGGCCAACTTGTGGTGCGCTATATTCTAGGTTATTGACAGCAAAATTTAAATCACTTTCAATAAGTGCATAAACTTGATCAACAGAATAGCGTGGGATACTTGTTTCGTCTCCTGGAGCAAAACGTGTTCCACCTCCAGCTAGTGCGTCATTGTAATTTTTAATTGGTATTCCTCCAAACCATTTCACCAATTCAAAATGAAAATACGCTCTTAAGAAACGAACCTCGGCAACCATTTGTACTCGGCCATCAAAGTCAATTTTATTTTGGAATTCTAAGAAGTAGTTTGTTCTTTTTACTCCTGCAAACATCCAGTTCCAAACATCTCTCAAATTGCTGTTTACTGGTGTATGGGTCATGTCATCAATTTGTTGGAATCCAACAACGTCAGTAGCGCTTTCTCCTCCACATAATGTGTTATCAGAGGCAATCTCACCTAATAAGTTGTTGACATATGTTGCTTGTAGCATATCGTATGCACCAACAAGTGCCATGTAATAGTCATCTTCAGAATTAAAATAGCTTTCTGAATCTATAAGATAGTTCTCTTCCTCATCCAAGTATTTATCTGTACAAGAATAGAGTCCTAGTGCAAGTAGTGATCCCACTACTAAGGTAAATATGTTATTTTTTATTGTTTTCATCATGCTCTATTTTAAAATGAAATATTAAGTCCTAAAAGGTATTGTCTTGTTACAGGATAGAATCCTGGATCAATTCCACCACCGATAGCATCACCAGTTGTGGCTGCAGGGTCAAATCCTTTATATTTTGAGAATGTAAAGGCATTATTGACAGAACCATAAATTCTAAATTTAGAAATCCCTATTTTCTCAACAACGTCGGCAGGAATACTGTACCCTAACTGAATGTTTTGAATACGTAAGAAAGAAGCATCTTCTACAAAGAAATCTGAGAATAATTTGTTTGAAGTTGCACCTGTTGTAGCTCTTGGAACTTCATTGCTTGTTCCTGGGCCTGTCCAACGATCAAGGTAGTAATCTAATCTATTTACGTTTTTCTGATCTCTTTCATAGTTACGTACCATTTCTTTACCTAGCTCTGCATATCCATATGCAGAAAAATCAAAGTTTTTGTAGTTGATTCCAATATTGAATCCCATAATGTAATCTGCAATTGGCTTTCCTATAAAAGTTCGGTCATTAGCATCAATTTCACCATCACCATTCACATCTACAAAGCGTAAATCTCCTGGTTGTGCTTCATTTCCTAAACCTGCTTGAGATGGGTGAGCATCAACTTCAGCTTGGTTTTGGAAAATCCCATCAGTTTTTAGACCATAAAAATAGCCTATTGGCATTCCTACTTCCATTCGAGATGGTGCTAATTGACCAATCCCAAATGAACCACCTTCTAGAGCTACGTTACCTTGAATTTCTGTAACCTCTCCTTCAAGTTTTGTGACGTTATAACCAACATTATAAGACAAATTATCATTAATGTCTCCTCCATAGTTCAACATTAATTCAATCCCTTTTACTCGAGTTGTTCCAGCATTAACAGTTGGTGTTCCAGAACCTGGCGCTGTTGCTCCTAGTATGCCAGTAAATGGTAACCCAGGAATTAATAAGTCTACACGATCTTCAACAAAATAATCGGCAACAATTTCTAAACTGTTGTTAAACAACTTAGCATCAAGACCAACATCCAACTTCTCTGCAGTTTCCCAAGAGGCAACAGGGTTTGGTAATGGCCCTAAAGCAGTTCCGTTTGTTAATGAGTTATCGAAAACATAAGTGGCTTCTCCACTTAGGGTTGCTCTATACAAATCATTTCCTACCAGATTTCCTAGTGTTCCATAAGATGCTCTTAATTTCAAGAAATCAAGAAAACTAACATTTTCTAGAAAAGATTCTTCTGAAATTTTCCAACCTCCTGTAACAGATTTGAAGTAATCAACTCTGTAGTCTTTATCAAATGCAGATGATGCATCTCTACGCAACATTGCAGAAAGTAAATACTTTCCTTTAAAATCATATTGCAAACGTGCAAAATAAGACAATAGTCTATTATCGTATGTATACGACCCAGTCTCTTTACCTTCATTTGTTCCGGTTGTAAGGGCTATGTCAGCAAATTCCCAAGAATTGTTAGGAACATCGTAACCTGTAGCAAACAATCCATCACCCCAGTCTTTTCTTACCGCCATACCTAAAGTAACTTCTGCAGTATGATGTTTTAGGAATGATTTTTTGTAATTTAAAAAGCTATCCCAAGTGTAAGAATTATATTGTTGTTTGTTTTGACTTACAGTACTTCTATCTGTATTGAAAACTTTACCTGCGCCATAATTTACAATAGGTGAAAAAGTTTTTGCTTTATCGCTGTAGGTTTTAAATCCAATTCTTGAAGTTGCCGTCAATCCGTCAATTACTTCATATTCCAATTGGAAATTTCCTTCTATACTACTTCCAAAATAAGAGTTGTATGTGTCTCTAATTTGAGAAAATGGATTAATGATTTCATTTCCAAAGCCGGCCCATCCTGTTGGAATGTTTGCAGTACCAGGAGTTATAATATCTTCCTGATCCAAGGCATATATTGGCGAATAACTAATGGCATTAAAAAGGACAGAACCTAAACCTGATTCATTAATTGTTTTGCGTTCATTTGCAAAATAATTTAAGTTTAAAGTTGTTTTAAGTTTTTCAGTAACATCAATTCCTAAACTTAACTTTATGTTATCTCTTACAAAATTTGATTTGTCGCTAGCAATAATCCCTTCTTGGTCAAGATGCGAAGCACTCAAATAGTATGTTACTGCATCCGTACCACCAGAAAGACTAATGTTGTGATTTGTAATCATAGCATCACCAAATAGGTTATCTTGCCAATCATTATTGTTAGAAAGGTTATTTAAATTTGGAAAAGGTATTGATTCCCCATTAGCTGCATAACTTTCGTTTAATAAAGCAGCATATTCTACATTATTAAGTAATGATAATTTTTTAGAAGTTTCTTGTACACCTGAGTAAAAGTTGTAAGACACTTTTGGCGCAGCATTTTTAGATCCATTTTTTGTGGTTACTAAAATAACCCCGTTTGCACCTTCAATACCATAGATAGCTGCTTGAGCATCTTTTAATACTGTTAGTGATTCAATATCATCTGGATTTACACTATTCATAGAGGCTACATAACCATCTACAACAACCAAAGGATCGTTGCTTCCGTTACTACTTACACCACGAACGAGGACACGAAATCCACTACCCGGTGAACCAGAGGCTGTAGTTACAGAAACACCCGAAGATCTTCCTTGTAAGGCTTGTGCAACATCAACTGGTTTTAATTTTTCAATGGTTTCTGACTTTACCATGGAAACAGAACCCGTTAGATCTTTTCTGCTTTTCGATCCATATCCAATGAGTACAACTTCATCCAAAGACTCGTTGTCTTCTTTAAGTGATACTTGCATGTTTGCGGATGCCGAAAGCTCTTGAGTTTTGAAGCCAACGTATGTAAAGACAATTACAGAATTTTCAGAGACATTGGTCAAAGAAAAGTTTCCGTCAAAGTCTGTAACAGCACCATTGTTTGTGTTTTTAACTAGGACATTTACACCTGGTAAAGGCATACCATCCACGTCAGATTTTACCGTTCCAGAGACTGAAATCGTTTGCGCTACTGCAAATGAGGAACACAAAACAACTACCAGCAAGGAATAAATTATTCTTTTCATAAAATTTGGTTTGATTTGTTTTTGTTAAAATTATCATAACAAATTGTAGAGGTGCAAAATTTTACCGCTACAAAAATTATACATCTTAAAAAAAAATGTGCAACAGGTAAAAATATGTTACTTTTATGGTAAGAAATGGGGTTGAAAAAAAAATAATCTAAGTTTAAGTGATGTAGTAGATCTTGATTATGTTGGGGTGGTGTATAGTTTTTTAGCAAATTAACACACCCTATAAATCAAGAATATAATTTGTTAAGCTCGTTTTTGTCGCCAAATTCATTTTTTTGCGCAAACGATATCGTTTTACTTCTACACTTCTTGGCGAAATATTGAGGAGTGGCGCAATCTCTTTTGATGATAAATTTAGTCTAAGATACGCACAAAGTTTTAAATCGTTGGGTGTAAGGTTTGGATGCTTTTGTTTTACAAGTTTTAAGAAGTCCTTATCTGCATTATCAAAAGCTTCTTTAAATAATTTCCAATCATCCGTGTTATTTATATTTTTATCAATAATTTTTATCACCTTATTTATACCTTGTGGGGTGTTTTCTTGTTTGATTGTAGTTTTGATAGTATTTAAAAACTCATTTTTCTTAATCAAACTCATAGTAGAGATTGCCAATTCTCTGTTTTTATTTTCAATATCAAGCTCTAGCTTTTCATTTTTTAACTGCATTAATTTTTGATTATTTTCCAATTCACTCAATGCCATCTCTTTCTGAGATTTGAGTAATAATTTTTGTTGCTGGCGCTTGTAGTATCTTCTGTATACAATATGAATAATCACAGAAAGCAATAAAATCAAAATTACATAAACAGCAATCGCTACATTAGATATATACCATGGGCGTTTTATAATGAATGGAAATGAAGATTCATTTGTAGTTTCTGTATTTCCAATTTTCCCTTTAACCTTAAAAATATATTTTCCATAAGGTAAGTTTTCAAAAGCCTGGGTGCTTTTAGATTCCCAAGCAGACCAGTTTTCAGAGCGCCCTTCTAATTTATAGCTATAATTAATATCAACAATATTACCATACTGTGGAATACTATAGTTAAAACTAAGGTTGTTGTTATTGTAGTTTAAAGATGGAGATTCTAATAAGCTCAAGTTAGTCTTAGGCTCATTGTTGATGTTGGCCTCAATTGTATTTATTTGAATTGTTTGTGAGTTGTTTTGTTTTGGAGCATCACCTTTCAGAATATAATATCCGTTTGAGGACCCTAACAAATAATCTGCTTCATTTATTTTTGTCAAATTCTCAAATCCAGCAACTACTTTTTTAAAATTATATAAAGAGACAGGAATTTCCTCAATATTTGGTTTACTACTCAAGCTTCCAGGACTCATTAATAGAATATTATTATCTGCAAAACACCATTTAATCTTTTCGGTAGTATTCACATCTAATAAAGTTGATGTAGTACTATAATTTTCTAATATATTTGAAATTACTGGTGCTTTGACAAAATCCCCTGTTGGTTCTGATAATTGATAAACACCCATTGAGGACGTGTAGTAAAATCCATCAGAAAATTTTATAAAATTTGATCCATTACCTCTTGTTATAGATTCCACAAGGTTGGCGTCTATAACTTTTAAATAATCTTTAGAAATCTCCAACTCATAAAGCCCACGCAACTCGTGGTTTACAAACAGTTTGTTTTTTGAAAAATGAAAGAATCGACTAGAAATGTCAAATCCCTCAATTTTGTTTCTATATTTCCATACACCAGAGCTATTTTCCAACACATGAAGCCCTGAATAATTGCCTTGAAGAATAAGATTTGAATCTTTTATTTTTTTAAAATCCCAAGTGCCATTGGCTTCAATAATTTTATTTGTAACCTTTCCTTTTTTTATAATCATTGTTCCTAAATCATGACCACAAAAAAGCTGTCCATCAATGACTCTCAAAGCCCAAACCTGACCACTTGTACCCTCAATAAAATTGAAATCTCCTGAATTATTTCTTGACTTTACAAAAAGACCTTGATTGGTTCCCAGGTACAAATCTCCTTTATGGACAATAGAGGTGTAAACCGTTCCAATTTGCCCTTTAGCATCATTATATATTCGAAATCTGGAAGAAAGATTTATATGACTAATACCAATATCCATACCTAACCAAAGGTTGCCTTTTTTATCTTCATAAATTGAAAGTACAGTATTATTACTTAATCCTTTTTCATAATCTAAGCTATATTTTAACCGTCCATCGCTAGTAATATGCACAAGACCATTGGATATTGTACCTAAAATTAAACTTCCATCTTTTAACTGAGTTGAACTGTAAATTGTTAATTCATTAAAGTCTATCCCCAAATCTAAAACCCATGGTTTAACAACATTATTTTCTATAAAATAAAACCCATTGTCTGCTGTAATAAAAAGTAAATTATTATCAATATTGGAGATTCCAACCAACCTAGAGGAGCTTAGCTTTGGATGATTACTTACCAAAACCTCACTACCATTCACTATTTTAAAAATACCATTATTCCTTTTTGCAAAGTAAATGATGCCGTTTACATTAAATATGTTTAGAATTTCATGGTTAGATTCAATAATTTTTGTTTCATTAGAAGCTCTATTTATCATGTAAATTCTAGAAAGGGATTGAAATAAAATCCAATCATCTAAAATTTCTATATTCCAAAACTGTTCTTCTTCTAAAATAGATAAGTTTAGTTTTTCAACTAAAGATTGATATTCAGGAACTCCAAATTGATTGTGCTCCCACAGACCAAAATCCATGTAGCTACCACTATAAATTTTCATTCCATCTGCTTTGACAGAGCGAACTATGGAATTGTCTGGAACCGAATATCGTCTCCATTTGGAACCGTTAAATTCCAAAAGGCCGGAATTATTTGCAAAATACATCCTTTGATCTTCAGTTTGTGTAACACTCCAGTTTTGATTTTCTGCACCGTATATTTCAGGAAAAAAAGCAAGAACAGGAGGATGCTCTTGTGCGTTCAAAAAAATTATACAATGTAATAGAAGTATGGTATTAAATAATCTCATTTTTGAGTAGATTATTATTTTTAAAAGTTAAATATGTTATTGTTTTACAAACGCAAAATACAAATTTTAGGTAATGTGTTCATAAAATTTAACATTCAAAAACATACAAACAAAAAAATACGCCTATACAACACAGAAATCTATTTACTTCTGTATGACATACCTGTAATGTAATTAAATGCCATTTAACAGATTTAAATAAAAATATATAGGTTATTTTATAAATAAATTTTCAAAATTTTTATGAATAATTTTAGTGCAACAATCTTTGTAGTTAGTATTACACAATTTGAGCAAAATAAAATTTAAAATATGAGTAAAAAAATAGCATAAAATGACTAAAAATAATGTTGCAAAAAACACTGCCCGAAAGCAGTGTTTTAACCAAAAATTAACCAATTTAACTTTAAATAAGATATTTAAATTACAATGTAAAAATAAGACAGGTTTTTCGTCAATGCAAGGGTCATGTAACAAACGGCCATCTGACGTAATAAACGGCCATCTGACGTAATATTCGGGAAAATTTACCCAAAAAAAACACGTATTTATTTTAAAATTTTGTGGAAATTTTAAGAAATTTTAATAGTAATACTATTATATTTGTCACGCAATACTATGGAAAATTTAAATCTTCAAATAAAAATTAGCAGTACTTTTTATGTCAAAGATCCCGAATCTTCGGAGCTTGGGAGGCACATTGTTTCCAAAAGTATTGAAATGATAAATGCACTCGGATTTGAAGCGTTTACATTCAAAAAACTTGGAGATGCTATTGGCTCTAACGAAAGCTCAGTCTATCGTTATTTTTCCAATAAACATATGTTATTGGTTTACCTTTTAAATTGGTACTGGAGTTGGATGGATTATAAAATAGTTTTGCAAACTTCTAACCTGAACAATGCAAAAGACAAAATAAATAAAGCCGTAGAATTGCTAGTCGCTGACGTAAAACAAGACAGCGATTTTTCTTTTATCAATGAAATTTTACTTAATAGAATTATCATTACTGAATCTTCTAAAGTTTATCACAACAAAGATGTAGATAATGAAAATGAAAAAGGATTTTATAAAACCTACAAACAAGTCGTACAGCGTGTAAGCGATTTTATATTGGAATTTAATCCAAAATACAAATACCCTCATATGCTTGTATCTACTATAATTGAAGGCGCTCATCATCAGCGTTACTTTGCAGAACACCTTCCATCGCTAACAGATGTAGAAGAAGGTCAAAACAATATAATTCGCTTTTATACAAACCTTGTTTTTAACACCTTAAAATAATGCTAAAGCTGTTTTCAAAAATCATTTTTTTTCGAGTCATTATTTGCGGAATATTAGCAATAACCATTGGCTTTCAAGCGCTATCGCAAGCATTTGTATTAAGCTTTGATTTGGACTACAGTATAGAATGGAATGATCCGTCTGACTCCAGCGAAACAGACAAAATTGATGTTGAAGAAAACGAACAAGAAAAGCAATTAAAACAGCACTATTTTATAGGGTACAAATCAGCATTTACCACTATAAACTGCACGTCCTATCAAATAAAAAAACAACCTATTGTAAGTATTGATATAAATCTACCACCTCCACAAGATCATGTTTAAATGACTGTGGAAGACAAAACCCTTCCCTCAAAACCATCGTGCTTATGCGAGGCACAATCAATTATTAATCCTTTCTTTCTTATTTATTAACAGGTATTTTAGAAAGACAAACTTTTATTTAAAATGAATCATTTAAGTCCTTTTAAAAATTTAAAATCAGATATCCCTGCAAGTATAGTTGTTTTTTTTGTTGCACTCCCCTTATGTTTAGGGATAGCACTTGCGAGCGGTGCACCTTTATTTTCTGGCCTAATTGCTGGAATTGTTGGTGGTATTATTGTTGGCGCACTTAGTGGCTCTGCCATTGGTGTTAGTGGGCCTGCTGCTGGATTAGCCGCTATAGTATTGGTAGCCATAAGCACCCTTGGGGGTTTTGAAAACTTTCTATTAGCAGTTGTTCTTGGTGGAATTATTCAAGTTGCCTTTGGTGTTCTTAAAGCAGGAATTATTGGCTATTACTTCCCGTCCTCTGTCATCAAAGGAATGCTTACGGGTATTGGGATAATTATTGTTATAAAACAAATTCCTTATTTTTTTGGTTACGACAAGACCCTCGCTGCAAATGCAAGTTTTACAGAAGTGTTTAACTACATTAGTCCAGGGGCAACTCTTGTTGCTTGTGTTGGCCTAGCTATACTTATCATTTGGAATGTATGGTTATCTAAATTACATAAAGTATTTCAAATTGTTCAGGGCCCTCTAGTTGCCGTAGCTGTTGGAATAATATATTACATATTAACAAAAGACAACAGCACTTGGTCAATTGACCAGAGCATGCTTGTAAGTGTTCCTACTCCAGACGATTTATCATCATTTTTAGGGCAATTCAGTTCTCCAAACTTTGATCAAATCACCAATCCACAAATTTGGGTAACTGCGTTTACGATTGCACTTGTTGCAAGTTTAGAAACCCTATTGTGTGTTGAAGCCACTGATAAATTAGATCCTAGAAAACGTGTAACTCCTACCAATAGAGAGCTTATCGCACAAGGTTCAGGAAATATTATTTCTGGACTTATTGGAGGGTTGCCTATAACACAAGTGATTGTACGAAGTTCTGCAAATATTCAATCAGGAGGTCGTACCAAAGCTTCGGCCATTATTCATGGATTTTTACTTCTAATTTCAGTTTTAATTATTCCTACATTACTTAATAAAATTCCACTCGCTGTTTTGGCAGCAGTGTTATTTATAGTAGGTTATAAATTGGCAAAACCAGCTTTGTTTGTTACTATTTACAAACAAGGATGGAAGCAATTCATTCCATTTATTGTAACTGTTTTAGGTATTATTTTTACTGATCTATTAGTAGGAATTGGATTGGGATTAGCCGTTGGAATTATTGTAGTCCTAATTAAGAGCTACCAAAATTCACACTTTCTTCACATAGAAGACAAAAGTAATGGTGCACAAAAACTAAAAATGACACTAGCAGAAGAAGTAACTTTTATTAATAAAGGCGCTATTTTGAATGAGCTAGAGTACATCGCTGCTGATACCAAGTTAGAAATTGATGTACGAAAAACACGCTTTTTAGATTATGATATTATTGAAATTTTAGATGATTTTTCATTGAAAGCTAAAAACCGAAATATAAATATCACATTAATTTCTGAACGAGGTACAGTTAACAACCCAGAAAGCTTTTCGGATTTTTTTAAATTACAACCTAAAGTTTAAGATAAATTAAAATAACTCAAAACATAAAACAATGAACGCACACACAAAAGATACACAAGATCAAATGACACCTCAACTCGCAAAAAATGCATTGGTTGATGGAAACGAACGTTTTGTTCAAGGTCAACAAATAGATCGAAACCTTATGACACAAGTTGACCAAACAAGCACTGGACAATTTCCATTTGCTACTGTACTAAGCTGTATTGATTCTAGAGTCTCATCTGAACTTATTTTTGACCAAGGCATCGGCGATATATTTAGTGTAAGAATTGCAGGAAATTTTGTCAATGAAGACATTCTTGGAAGCATGGAATTTGCATGTAAATTAGCAGGCACAAAACTAGTTGTTGTATTGGGGCATACGGCATGTGGCGCGGTCAAAGGCGCATGTGATCATGCCCGTCTTGGCAACCTTACAACTTTAATCAACAAAATTGAACCAGCTGTTGAAGCAGTAACTGAGCCGCAAGACGAAAGTTTAAGAAATTCGGCTAATATCGATTTTGTCAATGAAGTAGCAAAAAAGAATGTTTACATGACTATTGATAATATTCGTAAATCAAGTCAAGTTCTTAAAGACATGGAAGACGCTGGCGAGATTGAAATCGTTGGTGGAATGTATGACATCAAAACTGGTGAAGTCACATTTTATTAATTTATGAAAATCAAATTTACATACAGCATTGGCCTCCTTTTTTGGGGGTCAATGCTTTTATCGGCTCAAAATGATACAGGCAACTGGCTCATGTATTTTGGTACTAATAAAATCAGCGAAAAGTTCAGTATTCACTCTGAAGCACAGTATCGAAATCATACCATTAGCCCTACCAATATTGAACAACTTTTGCTTCGAACTGGATTGAATTATCATTTTAAACCCAATACTTCTGCAACGTTTGGATATGCACATATTGGAAATTATGTTTATGAATCTGAACAAAAAAGTCCAGAAGTTGAAGAGCACCGAATTTGGCAACAATTTTTAACCACCAACACCATTGGTCGCGTCAAATTGGAACATCGCTATCGATTAGAAGAACGCTTTATTGAAGATGATTTTAAAATGCGCTTTCGATACCGTTTAATGATTTTTGTCCCCTTAAATAAACAAAAAATTGAAACGGGGGCATTATACTTAGGTGTATATGACGAACTATTTATTAATGATAAACGCACCTTTTTTGATCGCAACAGACTCTATGGAGGGTTGGGATATCAATATGCAAATAACATTCACTTTCAAGTGGGGCTACTGCGACAAGAAGTACAAACCACTGCTAAAACATTTTTGCAGTTCGGCTTAATTTATAATACAGATTTAAGAAACACTAAAGATTAATCACATTTTGGAAACTTGGCCTTGATTTTGTCCAAGGCTAAGTTATCTATACCTCCAATATGCGTGTGATAATATCGTGTTTCACATTGGTAAGTTCCATCCTGAACCTGAGCACCAATTATTTGGTAAGCTTCCCTAAATGTTGCTCCATTTTGCACTAATGAGTTGATGCTATCTACCGTAAACAAATACTTATATTTTTCATCTTTCAAATCCACAGATTTGACTTCAACTTGTTGCAATCCGTAATCAAAAATAGACAACACTGTTTTTAGCGTTTCAAATGCAGAAATCATTGGGGATTTCAATAACTGAAAATCGCGATGATAACCACTCGGCAAATTATTAGTCATCAGTTGTATTTGAGATGATAACCCTTGTAAATTATTGCATTTTCCACGAATCAATTCAAACACATCCGGGTTTTTTTTGTGGGGCATAATACTACTCCCAGTAGTAAGATTTTTGGGAAAACTAATAAAACCAAAATTCTGACTCATATACAAGCAAATATCCATTGCAAACTTAGAAAGTGTAAATGCTAAATTTCCTAAGGCAGAAGCTATAATTTGTTCATTTTTGCCTCGCATCATTTGAGCAGCGACTACATTGTATTTTAAATCTGAAAAGTTTAGTAAATCAGTGGTCATTTCACGGTCAATTGGAAAAGAGCTCCCATAACCAGCTGCAGAACCTAATGGATTTTGGTCTACAATTTTTTGTACAGATTGAAGCATCATAACATCATCAATCAACGCTTCAGCATAAGCAGAAAACCAAAGTCCAAATGACGATGGCATCGCAACTTGAAGATGTGTATACCCTGGCAATAATTCTGATTTATGTTTTGCTGCTAAATTCAACAACGTATCAAATAAGGCTCTAACTTGCTTTTGAATGGTATTCAAATTGTCTTTATAATATAATTGTAACGCTACCAGTACCTGATCATTTCTTGATCGTGCTGTATGAATTTTTTTTCCTGCGTCTCCTAAACGCTGAGTTAATTCAAACTCTATTTTAGAATGAACATCTTCAAAATCATCTTCAATCTTAAAGGTTTTGTTCTCAACTTCATTTTGTAAATGTTGAATAGATTGTTCAATTTGCAGTAATTCATTGTGATCCAGAATTCCTATTTTGACCAACATTTTTGCATGTGCCAAAGAAGCCTGCAAATCATACTTAGCGATATACAAATCAATTTCACGATCGTCTCCTATCGTAAATGCTTCGATAGTTTTATCAATAGAAAAGCCTTTGTCCCAAAGTTTCATATGTTTATATTTTTTAATATTTGAATATATATTGC
>CBFHNG010000012.1:0-39740 GCA_965657165.1 Flavobacteriaceae bacterium | reverse complement strand
CTCAATTGAGGAGGAGCTTTATTTTTATGGCCAGATCAGTGATGATTATGGCATATCATCATTACAAGTACACTATTTTCCTGTAGGCAAAGCGAATTTAAAAGCCATAAAAACATTAAGCTTTAATGAAACGTTTGATTTTACCTATCAATTTCCTCTGGGGTTAGACCTTTTACCCGATACTTCATATGAATTGTTTTTTGAGGTTATAGACAATGACCCTTTTCCTAGTCCAAACAAAGCAAGATCAAAGATTTTTACATACTTATCGAAAAGCGAAAGTGCTCTTAAAGAGGAACAACTCAACGACCAAAAAGAATTGGTTGACGATTTGGAAAACACGTTTAATACATATGAAAAGCAACAGGAATTAGTTGATGATTTTACAAAACAACAACTTCAAAAAGAGCGTCTAAACTATAATGATCAGGAAAAAACACAAGCCATCATAAAGCGTCAAAAGAATCAGGATGATATGATAAAACGCTTTAATGAAAAAATGAAAAAAACATTAGAACAGTTTCCTGATGAAATACCCGATGCTTTTAAAAAGAATTTGTCTGAACGTTTAAAAGAGCAAAATAAACGTTTAGAAGAGAACGAAAAAACACTAAAAGAGCTGGAAGATTTAGCAAAAAAAATGAAGCAAGAAGAGCTCTTGGATAAATTACAAAAATTAGGACAGCAAAGTAAGAGTAGACAAAAAAGTTTAGAACAAATGCTTGAACTAACCAAGCGCTATTATGTTTCCAAAAAGGCAAAGCAACTTAAAAGCAAATTAGAGAACCTTAGCCAACAACAGACTAGCCAAGCCGAAAAATCAATAGACAACACAAGCAAAGACCAGACTAAACTAAACAAAAAATTCAACGCCATTTCAAAAGAACTAGATGGGCTTAGAAAACAAAACAACTCTTTAACCAAACCAATTACTCTTCCTGAGACAAAACAAGAAGAATTTTCTATACAAAGCGATCAAAACGAAGCTGTAAAAAACCTAGAAGAATCAGAAAAATCCAAATCAACAGAAAACAACAAAAGCTCATTACAAAAGGCTAACAAAGCCCAAAAGAAAGCCGCTCAAAAAATGAAACAATTAGCTGCTCAAATGGCTCAAAGCATGTCGGGTGGTTCATCCATGCAGCTAACAGAAGATGTCGAAATGCTAAGACAAATATTAGACAATCTTCTTCTTTTTTCTTTTGAACAGGAAGACCTTATAAAGCAGACCGTTTCCGTAGAAAATATAAAAAAGCAAAAAAACCTAAGGACTCATTTTGAGCATATTGACGACAGCTTGTTTGTTGTTTCTTTGAGGCAGCCAATGATTTCACAACAAATTAATGATGAAATATCGGACGTGTACTATAATATTGACAAAACTTTGAGCTCTCTTTCAGAAAGTAGAGATTATGAAGCCAAATCGGCACAGCAGTATACAGTGACTTCAACTAATAACCTAGCAAATTTGCTTAGTGATGTGTTAAATAATCTTGAAATGCAAATGCAACCTAATCCTGGACAAGGCTCAGGCGATATGCAATTGCCTGATATTATTATGAGTCAAGAAGATTTGCAAAAGCAGGCTGAGCAAATGATGAATGGAAAAAAGGAAGGTTCAGAAAAGTCTAATGAAAAAGGTGAGCAAGAGAGCTCAGAGCAGTCAGGAGAAAAAGGCAAGAAAGAAAGCTCTAGCTCCGGAGAATCGATGGGGAATAAACCAGACGGATCATCTCCATCAAAGGGTCAATCAGAGACAGATCAATATGGCGATCCAGAAGAGTCAAGCGAGGCGCTGTTTCAATTGTACAAACAGCAACAAGAATTAAGGCAAAACTTAGAAAATATATTAAAAAAAGAGGGTCTTTTAGGCGAAGGAAAATCAACCTTAGACTCTCTTGAAAAAATAGAGCAACTTATTGTAAATCAAGGCGTTACAAAAGAAGCGTTAACAAAAATGAAGGCTCTAAAATATGAATTTCTTAAGCTTGAAGATGCATTGCTAAAAAAAGGAATGTCACCCAAAAGACAATCATCGTCTAATAAGAAAGAGTATTCAAAGCCAAACGCTATAACTGAAGATGACATAAAACTACTTTTTGGAACAGAGGAAATTTTAAACAGAAAGGCATTACCTTTGCATCAAAATATGAAGAAAAAAGTTCAAGATTATTTCAATATTAAAAATGATCAATTTTAACAACACAACAACTTTTAGTCTACCTTCAGAGGCTCAATTAAAAAGTTGGTTACAATCAATCATAACTCAAGAGGGTTATTTTGAGGGAGAGTTGAATTTTTTGTTTTGTGATGATGACCATCTCCATAAATTAAATGTTGAGTTTTTGAATCATGATACTTTGACTGATATAATCACATTTGACTATAACGTAGGGCGTCAATTATGCTCAGATATTTGTATTTCCATTGAACGAGTTCAAGATAATGCCTTAATACACAAGGCCAGCCCAACAAATGAGCTTTGTCGAGTTATGGCTCATGGGGTATTGCATCTTTGTGGGTATAAGGACAGCACGAAAGAAGAAAAAGAAGAAATGCGAAGCAAGGAAGACCATTACCTCTCGCAGTTGGATTTAAACATATAAACGTATATTTGCACAAAATTGTTCCACGTGGAACATAATTAGTTTCTAAGAATGTTTGAGGGTATTTATGATGTTATTGTTGTTGGCGGTGGGCATGCAGGGAGCGAGGCTGCTGCTGCTGCTGCTAATATGGGAAGCAGAACTCTTTTAATTACCATGAACTTGCAAAATATTGCACAGATGTCTTGTAATCCCGCAATGGGTGGAATTGCAAAAGGGCAAATCGTACGTGAAATTGATGCTCTTGGTGGATATAGTGGAATTGTTAGCGACACTTCTGCTATTCAATTTAAAATGCTCAACAAATCCAAAGGGCCAGCGATGTGGAGTCCACGTGTGCAAAGTGATAGAATGCGTTTTGCAGAGGATTGGAGAATGCTTTTGGAGCAAACAAATAACTTAGATTTCTATCAAGAAATGGTTGTCGGTCTTCTACTAAAAGGAGAAAAGGTGGTTGGAGTAAAAACATCTTTGGGATTGGAGATTAAGTCAAAAACTGTAGTCCTTACCAACGGCACTTTTCTTAATGGTCTTATTCATATTGGCGATAAGAATTTTGGTGGTGGAAGAGCCGGTGAAAAAGCTGCCACTGGAATTACAGAACAACTTATAGATTTGGGGTTTGATTCCGGCAGAATGAAAACCGGCACCCCTCCAAGGGTCGACGGCCGCTCTCTTGATTTTTCAAAGATGATAGAACAACCAGGAGATATTAAACCGCAAAAATTTTCGTACTTGGACACCACTACGCCTCTACAGAATCAGCGCCCCTGTCACATGACCTACACAAGTCTTGAGGTTCATGACTTATTAAGAGAAGGGTTTGATCGCTCACCAATGTTTAATGGAAGAATTCAAAGTATTGGCCCTAGATATTGCCCATCAATTGAAGATAAAATTAATCGTTTTTCTGAAAAAGAACGACACCAAATTTTTGTTGAGCCAGAGGGGTGGAATACGGTGGAATATTATATTAATGGATTTTCAACGTCACTTCCTGAAGACGTTCAATACAAAGCGTTAAAGGCGGTAAAGGGGTTTGAAAATGTAAGGTTTTTCCGCCCAGGGTATGCTATTGAATATGACTACTTCCCGCCTACACAACTTACACATTCTTTAGAAACAAAATTAATTAACGGCTTGTTTTTTGCTGGGCAAATCAATGGCACTACTGGCTATGAAGAAGCCGCCTCTCAAGGTCTTATGGCAGGAATTAATGCAAGTTTAAAAGTCCAAGAAAAAGAGGCCTTTATACTTAGAAGAGATGAAGCTTATATTGGTGTTCTTGTTGACGATTTGATTACTAAAGGAACTGAAGAGCCTTATAGAATGTTTACATCTCGAGCAGAATATAGAACACTTTTGAGGCAGGACAATGCAGATTTACGACTAACACCAAAGGGCCATAAACTAGGGATTGCCAGTGATGAACGCTTAAAACGGATGGAACTAAAGCTTAAACAGTCAAACGAATTTGTTTCATTTTTTAAAAAACAAAGCGTTAAGCCAGCTGAAGCAAATCCAGTATTGGAATCAAAGGGCTCCTCACTTATTAAACAATCTGATAAGATGTTTAAAATATTTTCAAGACCAAATATTAACATTAAAGACGTTCGAAAGTTTGAAGCTGTAGAGTCTTATATTCAAAAAGAAAATTTGGACGATGAGGTTATTGAACAAGCGGAAATACAAATAAAGTATTCTGGCTATATTCAAAAAGAAAAAAATAACGCTGATAAATTAACACGATTAGAGTATGTGAAAATCCCAGTAGATTTTGATTACTCTCAAGTTAAATCTATGAGTTATGAAGCGCGAGAAAAGCTAAATGCAGTCCGGCCGGTTACTGTCGCTCAAGCTTCTAGAATAAGTGGCGTATCTCCAAATGACATCTCTGTTTTACTGGTTTTTCTAGGGCGTTAATCAGTATATTTTATATTTTTGTTCCACGTGGAACACATGAAAAAAAGCAATAAATTATTTCTAAACACCAAAGACTTTTCTGTTACCGGAGAAAGCTTTAAATTGTATTACAATCATGAGTCAGACATGTTGGTAACAGCACCCCAACCCAAAATAGACAAGCTTTCGTCGTATTATAACAGCAAACAATACATTTCTCATTTAACGCAAAAACGTAATCTTTTTGACTGGATTTATTTTATTGTAAGAAACTATACATTAAGTTCTAAAATTAAATTATTATCTAAACTTCCCGTCAAAGACAAAACACTTCTTGATTTTGGCACAGGCGTCGGATTTTTTGTTAGAGCCGCAATAAAGTCTGGCTGGAAAAGTATTGGTATAGAAGCATCAGAAGATGCTCGAAAAGCGGCAAATTCTATTTTACCAAACTCAATTTTTGATAATGATTACATTGATCAGCTTGAGTCCAAGACTTTATCAGTCATATCACTGTGGCACGTTTTGGAGCACCTCCAAAATCCAGAACTATACATTAGAAAATTTAAACAACTTTTGACTGAGGACGGAAGATTGGTTGTGGCGGTCCCAAATTATAAAAGCCACGATGCGCAGTATTATCGTGAATATTGGGCTGCATATGATGTCCCCAGACATTTATGGCATTTTTCACAAGATGCAATCACTCGATATTTTTCAGAATTTGACTTTCAGTTAGAAGCTATTCACCCCATGCGATTTGACGCATACTATGTCGCTCTTTTATCTACGAAATATAAATATGGAAAAATGAAACCTCTAAATGCATTATGGATTGGTTTTGTTTCAAACTTTAAAGCAAAACGCACAGGAGAGTATTCTTCATTAATTTATGTTCTAAAACACAAAGAAAGTTAATTTAAGCCTCGCTACACCCTTTTTTATTTTGTTTCGAGCAAATCCAACTAAGAAAAAAAAACAGCCCTGTAAACAGCTAAAACAAACACTTTTTTAATAGATTAAAAATATTATAAAAATAAAAAACAATAGATTTTAACTATAATGTGTTTGTTATAAAAAAAATAATGTCTATGCTTTTTGGTGAAGTAGTCGTGTTAGCTTTATGGATAAATCGGTAAGCACAATTTTTCCATTGGCATTTCGCTCAATATGGTAAATAGCACTTTCTATTTCATTACAAATCTTTTCAATATTTTGTGCATCAATAAACTTAGAAAATTTTTCTAACGAAAAGCTCTTGTCGCTAATTTCTAAATGCACCAATCCGTTTGCCCCATAATTGACCAATAGAGCTTGACGGAAGAAATCTAATCCATAGGACAAAAATTGTTTTTCTAGTTCTCTACCAAGTTTAGCCACAGCCTCGCTCCAAGCCATAAGTTTATTTATAGATTTTTTATTTGTTTTTGCTTGAAAAGCAGTTCTCACCCAATCTATAAATAATGTTTCAAATTCAATGGTGTTTTCTTCTTGATTGATCAATTTATAAGCACTATCTAAATTACCTTCAGCTCTTTGTGCAATTCTTTTTGCCGCAACCTCATCCATACCTTTATATTGCACCAAAGCATTAATAATTTGTGACTCAGAAAGGGGGTGCATATGTATGGATTGACATCGCGATTGAATAGTTTTTAAAAGTGAATCTTCTTGTTCAGCAATCAAAATAATACTTGTTTTTTGATTGGGTTCTTCAATCCATTTTAAAAGCTTATTAGCGCATGCAGTTGTCATTTTTTCAGCATGCCATATAATCAACATCTTATTACCGCCTCCGAAAGATTTCATGGCTAGGGTTTTGATGATGGCCTGTGCTTCATCAACAGCGATTACCCCTTGCTTGTTACCTGCGCCAATAAAATTGTACCAATCATTTAAGCTTCCATAGGGATTACTTTTTACAAACTCTCGCCACTCTTTTAAGTAGTCTTTTGAAATAAAAACTGAACTTGATTGATTTTTTTTGACCACTGGAAAAACATAGTGAATATCCGGGTTTTCTAAAGCGCTAACTTTTTGATTAGGGTTTTCATTTTGGATCAAAAAAGAGGCATATGCAATGGCCATAGGTAATGCCCCCAGGCCATCTTTGCCAACAAAAAGTTGAGCATGCGGAATCCGTCCAGAAAGAATATTTTTCTGAAAGTAAGATTTTAGGTGATCTTGCCCAATGATATCTTCAAAAGTCATCTAACAAATATAATTTAATTAATTCAAATGAAATGATTTATAATCATCTATCAATGAAATTTACGTCCCATTTTTCATACAAAATATCATTTTATCCACTCTTTTGAAATATGTATCTTTGGCCTTGAAAAATTTAAATAGCCAATCACAAAATTATACTAAATGAGTACTCTTAAAGATTTTAATTTTAAAGATAAAAAAGCCCTTATTCGTGTTGATTTTAATGTTCCACTTGATGAGAATTTAAACGTTACTGATGATACAAGAATTCAGTCTGCAAAAAATACTATTCTCAAAGTTTTGGAAGACGGTGGAAGTTGTATTCTTATGTCGCACTTGGGTCGACCAAAAGCAAAAGAAAGCGAGTTTTCATTAAAAAACATTATTTCTAAAGTCGAAAATATTTTAGGCGTAAGTGTTTTATTTTCAGAGGATTGTATTGGAGACGAAGCCACTCAAAAGGCAAAGGACCTAAAACCAGGCCAAGTTCTTTTATTAGAAAATCTCAGATACTACAATGAGGAAAAACAAGGTGATGTTGCCTTTGCTAAAGCATTATCAAAACTAGGGGATATTTACGTAAATGACGCTTTTGGGACAGCACATAGAGCTCATGCATCAACGAGTATAATTGCCCAATTTTTTCCAGGAAATAAATGTTTTGGTTATTTATTGGAGCAAGAAATTATTAGCATAGACAAAGTGTTAACTTCTGGAGAAAAGCCAGTATTAGCAATTTTGGGTGGTGCAAAAGTATCATCAAAAATCACGATTATTGAAAACATTCTAGACAAGGTTGATCATCTAATTATTGGAGGCGGAATGTCATTTACGTTTATAAAAGCGCAAGGCGGAGCAATAGGAGACTCTATTTGTGAGGACGACAAAATGGATTTGGCATTAGATATCTTACGTTTAGCAAAAGAAAAAAATGTTCAGCTTTATCTTCCTGTTGATGTTTTAGCTGCAGATGATTTTAGCAATACAGCAAACACTCAAATTGTGGGTATAACAGCCATTCCATCAGATTGGCAAGGCTTGGATTGTGGCCCAAAAAGTAAGGCTATTTTCCATGATGTTGTTCAGCAATGTAAAACTATTTTATGGAATGGACCGCTAGGTGTTTTTGAATTAGATACATTTTCTACAGGCACAAAAGCATTAGGAGATTCAATTGCAGAGGCTACACAAAATGGTGCTTTTTCTCTTGTAGGTGGTGGCGATTCTGTGGCTGCAGTTAAGCAATTTGGATTTCAAAACAAGGTGAGTTATGTGAGTACTGGTGGTGGTGCTATGTTAGAAAGTCTGGAAGGCAAAACACTTCCAGGAATTGCAGCCATAAATGAATAACATCTTTATGATATCAAAAAAGGGAATCTCGTATATATTTTTTCTGTTGTTAAGTTTGTCTTATTCTCAATCCCAAATTTCAGAAGAAGTAGACTTAAAAACTATCATTGATACAACAGTAATTGAACTTCAAGATTACAAAAATGCAATACTTTTTGACAACCAATGGCGGGCAGAATTTTTTGATGATTCATTGTATGATTCTATCACAAAAATCGTAAAGGAAGACACTTTCGAAAATATAGATTTCCCAGAATTATCTTCGGACACACTACGCGCAAGACTACAAGAACTTGATTCCAAAACACCATTTCATATAAGTTATAATCCTGCGCTAGAAACACTCATAAAAAAACATCTTAAACAAAGAAAGGTGCCTTATGAAAGACTTATGAAATTGAGTCAGTATTATTTTCCACTTTTTGAAGAAATTTTTGATAGAGAAGGTATTCCTCTGGAAATCAAATATTTAGCTATTGTAGAATCGGCATTAAAGCCAGCTGCAAAATCTAGAGTTGGTGCAACGGGTCTATGGCAGTTTATGTTTTCAACGGGAAAACATTATAACTTAGAAGTTAGTAGTTATGTTGATGAGCGTTGTGACCCCGTTCGGTCTACAATTGCAGCGGCAAAATATCTAAAATCGTTACACAAAACTTTTGATGATTGGGATTTGGCTCTTGCCGCCTACAATTCAGGACCAGGAAATGTTACAAAAGCAATTCGGCGTTCCGGTGGTTATAAAAACTATTGGAACATTCGGCCTTTTCTGCCAAGTGAAACCGCAGGATATTTACCAGCTTTTTTAGCAACAATGTATATATTTGAGTATGCTTCACAGCACGGGTTTGACGTTCCAAGACATAAAATGCCAATAATAAAAACAGACACTGTACAAGTTAAAAACATGATTAGTTTAAAGCAAGTGAGTGAAGCTATTGATATAGATTTGGAGACTTTAGAATTTTTAAATCCATCCTATAAACTTGGAATAATTCCAGTTATAAAAAATAAAAATTATGTTTTAAGACTTCCTATTGATACTATTGGAGCTTTTGTGAGTAATGAAGATCAAATTTATGCTTACGCCAAAACACAATTTGATAGCCGAGAAAAACCATTGCCAAAGTTCTATAAATTAGACACCAAAATAAGATACAAGGTTCAGCCAGGCGATTACTTGGGGAAGATTGCTAAAAAGTTCCGTGTAAAAATTAGTCAAATAAAAAAATGGAATGGTCTACGTTCAGACCAACTCAAAGCAGGAAGTCGATTGACAATTTTTACAAGAAACCCACAGAACTAGTCTCAAGATAGACAGCAATTTTTGATGTCAATCAAAGGGACTCTTTTTACAAGATTTAAAAAAATTATTACTTTTCCATATTAAATTTGTAAAATGGAACGATATTAGTGGTGATGACTAAAAAATCTTAATATGAAATCCTTCATTAATATAATGCTGTTTACGTTGTTTCTTTTTTCATGTAATGAAACGGTATCAAAAAAAGTATATAAACCACAATCATCGGGAAACATAAATAGTCTTTTAGTTGTTGTTGATGATGATCTGTGGGGTGCAAGTGTTGGAGAAGCCATTAGGCGTCATATTGGTTCAGAAATCTACGGACTTCCACAAGTAGAACCCCAATTTGATTTACGACAGGTTCCACAATCTGTTTTTTCAGATTTTGTTCGAATGAATAGGACCGTCTTAAAAGTACAACTTTCAAAAGAAGATGGGGTTAAGTTTTATACTAATCCCTATGCGAAATCTCAAAAGATGATAGTGGTAAGTGGAACATCGCTAAAAGTCCTTGCAGATTTAATTGAGCAAAACTCTTCTAAAATTATTAGTGTATTTAAAAATGAAGAATTAAAAGAAAGACAGCGACGAATAAAAAAATCTTTATTCAACACAGCCGCTATAGAAAAGACTTTAGGGATTAAACTTAATGTGCCATCTGTTTATAGAATTGCTAAAAACGAAAGTGACTTTTTTTGGATGAGAAGAGATACAAAAACAGGGATCATAAACCTGTTGCTTTACAGCGTTCCATTACAAGATTTCAAAACCATAGACGCATTTTCACAACGTGTTATTCAGCTTCGAGATTCTGTTGCAAAGCAACATATTCCAGGGCCAGTAGAAGGTAATTTTATGACCACAGAAACGGCCTATACACCGTTTTCATTTTTTACAGAAATCGCAAATACAAAGGTATTAGAAACGAGAAGTTTATGGAAAGTTGAAGGGGCATTTATGTCAGGCCCTTTTGTTAATTTTTCTTTTGAAGACACAAAGAACAACCGATTGTTGGTGGCAGAGGGGTTTGTTTACACACCGTCTGAACCAAAACGAGATTATATTTTTGAACTAGAGTCGATCATAAAATCCATTACAATCCAATAAAAAATCCCAGAATTTCTGGGACTTTTTTTATTTCTTTTCTTCCTCTTTTTTGTGGTCTTCGTCTTCTTTACTTGCTTTCTTAAACTCTTTGATGCCGCCCCCTAAACCTTTCATGAGTTCAGGAATTTTTTTACCACCAAAAAGCAACAAAACAACAAGAACAATTAGAACAATTTGCATTGGGCCAAAAGCCAGAGGTAATATATGTAGTTCCATAATTTTTGTATTATTGGATACAAAGTTAAGAATTATCCATTAATTAAAATGCGAAATTAAAATATTAGTGGTGGAGTACTATAGCAATAGCCTAATTTTTATTTAATTTTGTTTCGATGAAGTATTTAAAAACATCTGAGAAATCTAGAAAAAAGAAATTAACCAAAAAGCTATTACATAAATATCGATTGGTTGTTCTTAACGAGGATACTTTTGAGGAGCGATTTGCCATGAAACTAACGCGCCTAAATGTTTTCATTTTTGGGTCATTATCGGCATTACTTTTAATTGGTTTTACCACTGTTTTTATTGCATTTACACCAATTCGAGAATATATTCCAGGGTATACTTCTCCAACGCTTCAAAAACAAGCTATTGATTTGGAGCGAAAAACAGATTCTCTTTTGAATCTAACCCGTATGAATGAACTTTATATGGCTTCAATAAAAGATGTTTTAAGTGGTGAGGTATCTTCTGAAACGATTAATAAAGATTCTATATATGCAGCATTGGCCGCTGAGGTCAACCCAGAAGATTTGAACCCCTCAAAAGCGGATTCAATTTTGCGAGAAAAAGTCGATAATGAGGATAAATACAATTTGTTTGAATCTGCTCGATCGGTAAAGAATTTTGTCTTTTTTCCACCAGTAAAAGGTACGGTAAGCTCAGGGTTTAATATTAAAGAACAGCATTATGCTGTAGACATTGTAGTTCCAAAAAATACACCCATAAAAGCAGCTGCAGATGGTCGTGTCATTCTTGCTTCTTGGACTTCGGATTCTGGCTATGTTATTATTTTAGATCATGGAAATCAATTGCTTTCCGTCTACAAACACAACTCCTCTCTTACCAAAGAACAGGGTGATTTAGTAAAAGCGAGAGAGGTTATTGCGATATCGGGTTCAACAGGGGAATTTAGTACCGGCCCCCATTTGCATTTTGAGCTTTGGAATGACGGTAACCCCATAGACCCTATCGCATTTATAGATTTTTAGTTAAAATATGATATCAATTAAATCCTTTTTTGCCAAAATATTTGCCGCACATGTTACCAAAAAAATTAATACATGGGCCTCAAAACCAATAGAAACTCAAGATAAAGTTTTTAAATCGCTGATTGAAACTGCAAAGCACACCACATTTGGAAAGGATCATCATTTTAGTAGCATTAATAATCATGAAGATTTTGTAAAAAACGTGCCCGTAAGAGATTATGAAAATTTGAAATCTTATGTTAATCAAGTTGTCGAAGGGAAGTCTGATATTTTGTGGCCAGGAACACCACTTTATTTTGCTAAAACATCCGGGACAACCTCTGGAGCAAAATATATTCCAATTACCGCACCATCTATAAAAGCACAGGTTGAAGCATCGCGTAATGCTATTTTGATGTACATCAATGAAACAGGCAACTCCGATTTTGTAGACGGGAAATGGATTTTTTTGCAAGGAAGTCCAGTTTTAAGTGAAAAAAATGGTATCAAAATTGGTCGTCTTTCGGGGATTTCTGCTCATTATGTCCCCTCATATTTACTTAAAAATAGAATGCCTAGCTGGGAAACGAACTGTATAGAAGACTGGGAAACCAAAGTGGATGCTATCGTTGAAGAAACACTTCAAGAAAATATGACGGCCATTGCTGGAATTCCTTCTTGGGTACAAATGTACTTTGAAAAACTGGTACAAGAAAGAAAACAAAAGGTGGGTGAGATTTTTAAGAATTTTAATCTTTTTATTTTCGGGGGGGTCAATTTTGAACCCTATCGCTCTAAATTTGAAAATCTAATTGGAAGAAAAGTAGATAGTGTAGAACTTTATCCTGCAAGTGAAGGGTTTTTTGCCTTTCAAGATCGGCAAAATAAAAAAGGGATGCTATTGCAGCTGAACTCAGGAATTTTTTATGAATTTATTGAAGCAAACACCTTTTTCGAGGATAACCCCAAACGAATAACCCTAAAAGACGTAAAAATTGGGATCAATTATGTCATTATAATTTCTACCAATGCGGGTTTATGGGCTTATAATATTGGCGATACAGTTCAGTTCACTTCGCTAGCACCATTTAGAATTATTGTTAGCGGAAGAATAAAACATTTTATATCGGCTTTTGGAGAACATGTTATAGCTAAAGAAGTAGATCAGGCACTTATTGAGGCTGTAAAAGGGACAAGCGCAAGAGTAACAGAATATACCGTAGCTCCTGAAATTAACCCAAAAGACGGGTTACCTTTCCACGAATGGTTTATTGAGTTTGAAAAAGAGCCAGAAGATTTTACTCAGTTTATTGAAAAAATTGATGAAACCCTTCAAAATCAAAACAGTTATTACAAGGACTTAATTCAAGGGAAAGTTTTAAAACAACTTCAAATAACAAAGGTCAAAAAAGACGGATTTAAAACATACATGAAAACCATTGGGAAACTAGGCGGACAAAACAAGACACCCCGCCTTGCAAATGATCGAAAGATTGCAGATAGTTTAAAGAATTATAATCTTATCAAATAATGTATATTTGCCCTGATGACATCAATTATTACAAATAATAAACTTCATAGGACACGTGCACAAGAAAGTTCGCATGCGATTGAGCGTATGTACATTACTATGCGCCACTTGTTTAGTCGTGGTTTCTATAAACCCATGGGAATTTCTGGGGCCACTTTAAGAGAAGCGCTTTTGTCTTTAAGACCAGAAATTTATGGAACCATTGCAGATGAAAAAGCAGAACTAGAAGGGCTTTTGTATGTTGTCGATCGTTTACCAATTGGAATTGAGCAATGCTCACATGTAAATCTTACCAGTGCTGAAGGGTATGGAGACTCACATTTTGAGGTTATCGTCCCCGCAAAACGTCGCCGCGATTGTTATCGGATAGATTTTGAGCAAATGAATATTGAAATCACAAGGGGGCGTTCGGAGATATATGATATTTTGACGCACTTGACGTTTTTATATATTGAATCACACAAAATCGCTAAACAAGTCCTCATTGGCGAAAAAGGTAAAACCACCCGAGATTGGCAAAAACTTGAAAAAGCAATACAATCAAATAAAAAACTAAGTAAAAAAGAGCGGGAAATTGCAGTAACACATACTGCTAATATATTGGGACGCACTTTTGACGAAATCAATTCAGTATATAGCGCTTTTGCAACCCCAAAGCAACCCGATCATTTTTTATATTTAATCTACTGGCTTGGAAAACGTGCAATAAATGAAATTGTAGATCACGATAAACGCATCATCACTTTTAGCCCTGTTTTGAGAGAACGCTTGGGGCATCATATTCATGGAGAGCAATGGGCCAATGACATCAAAGAATGTTTGTTAAAGCAAAACCTTATTGAACGTCCAATACATATTATTTCTGCAAATTTACATAGTGTTATGAATACGCTGTATGCACAAAAGGCATTGCAGAAACGCTGTAAAGACAATGATATTTTTTCTGTTTACGAAGCATTAAGTGCAGATAAAAACACAGCTCTACGCAATAAAATAAAGGCTTTGGCGTTGAAGGAGGGAATGACATATATTGACGATAAATCAGGAACAAATATTGATGTTCAAGTTATAGACACCGCTAAAGTAGATTTTAAGTATAATTCAACTCTGACTTCATCAAAAGAAACCGAAAACTCTCCAGTCCTCATAGTAATGGACTATGCCTTTGGCGAACAAGCTTATGAAACCATTGACGAATTGTTAAAGCCCTTCAAAACCAAATCAAAAACCTATTTTCTGAATGTTGAATCTATATCTGTTATGGGGAAAGCAGGAATTTTGGAAGGAGGAAAAGGCGATATAATGATCCCATCTGCACATATATTTGAAGGAACAGCAGATAATTATCCTTTTAAAAACGAATTAAAAAAAGAAGACTTTAATGACCAAGGTGTTGATATTTACGAAGGGACAATGGTAACAGTTTTGGGGACATCTCTACAAAACAAAGACCTTTTAAGGTTTTTCCATGAATCTACTTGGGAAGTTATTGGTTTGGAAATGGAAGGAGTTCATTATCAAAAAGCAATACAATCAGCTTCCAAAATTCGTAATAGCATTTCACCAGAGGTTAAAGTGCGTTATGCCTATTATGCCAGTGATAATCCTTTGGAAACAGGAAGTACATTGGCTTCAGGAGGACTAGGCCTTACAGGCGTCAAACCAACATATGTAATAACACATCAAATTTTAAAACAAATTATAAATTAATACACACGATAATGAGTACTACTAACACTCCACAACCATCTGAAGAAGTTGACTTAGGCCAACTTTTTAAAATGATTGGAAACGCATTCCAACGCTTATTTCAGTTTATAGGTTCAATTTTTAATAAATTGTTTTTAGCCTTTGTATGGCTTGTGTTTTTTATTAAAAAACGTGCCGTTGTTATATTAATTGCTGCAGTAGCTGGTTTAGTGCTAGGCTTTATTTTAGACAAAACCTCACCGTCAACGTACAAATCCTCAATAACAGTAAAACAAAATTATGCAACTGGAGAAAACTTATATGGATCTGTTGCTTATTATAACAGCCTATTAAGCGATGGTGATTATGAGATTCTGGGGCGTGTTTTAGGATTAGAAAAAAAGGTCTCTGAAGAGATTTTAGGAATTGAGATTGAACCAATTATTACGGATAATGATCGCGTTGTGATGTTTGACAAGTACATAAGTGGATTAGATTCTTTGGCAGCCTCTAAAGTTGAATATGAAGTTTTTGTTGATAACATAAAAGATTATAAGCACCAGCTGCAGCAAATTAGCATCAAGTCCAAAACTAGAGCCAATTTTAAAAATGTGTTTGACAATGTTATTGGAGACATAAATACGAACACATTTTTTGTAAATGAACAAGCAAAAGATTTAGCGGAGCTAAACCAACAAAAAGTGGCTTTAGAACAATCTTTAGCGCAGTCTGATTCTTTGCAACGCACCTATAAGCGTGTGTTGGAACAGCAAATGGAATCAAAATCCAGTTCAGAAACCTCCATAACGTTTGAGGGGAATAATGATAAAAATAAAACCCGTGAGTTTGATCTTTATAAAAATGATATAGAATTGCGCCGAGAAATTGTACAGATTGAGCGAAAGCTAAAAGACAAACAAACTATTGTTGAAATCATTTCTGGTAAGCAGGATAGTGGATTTATTGACGATACAAAAGAATTATTAGGATTAAAATTAAGCACAAAACTCTATTATTTAGTACTATTTACGATTTTAGCTTTTGTTATTCTTTTTGGGCTTGAATTTTTAAAGTTTTTAGAAAGATACAAGCCGGAGTAAAATAGATTCAATGCTCATTAATTCTTATAAAATGAAGGTATTTAAAACCCCTTTAGATGGTTGTATTGTTTTGTCTCCTACTACCTTTTCAGACGACAGAGGGTGTTTTTTTGAATCCTATAAAAAAGAATTGTTAGACGATTTTTTAGGGGATGAAGTGGACTTTGTACAAGACAATGAGTCTTTTTCCTCAAAGGGAGTTTTGCGAGGATTACATTTTCAAAAAGGAGCATTTGCACAAGCCAAATTAGTTCGTGTTGTACAGGGTTCTGTTTTAGATGTCGCCGTCGATTTGCGATTAGAATCACCAACTTATGGTCAATATTTTTCTATAGAAATGTCTTCAGAAAATAAAAAGCAATTATTTATTCCAAGAGGGTTTGCGCATGGGTTTGTAGTGCTGAGTGATACCGCTTTATTTTCCTACAAATGTGATAATTATTATAGCAAAGCATCTGAACGTGGAATCATTTATAATGATCCAGATCTAAATATCGACTGGAAATTACCTGATGACCAATTGCAGCTGTCTAAAAAAGATTTAGAACTTCCTCAATTTAAATCTTTGAAGCTATGATTAAAATTTTGGTAACAGGGGGTAATGGGCAGCTCGCCCAATGTTTTAAGGATGTTGTAAAAAACGATGATGAATTAGATGTTGATTTTCAGGATCTTCCATATTTAGACATTGCCAATAAGCAACAACTAGAGTCCTACTTTTTAAATAATGAATTAGACTATTGTATTAATTGTGCGGCTTACACCGCCGTTGATTTAGCAGAAGAACAAAGCGATTTGGCCTATGCGGTTAATGCAGAAGGTCCAAAAAATTTGGCTGAGGTTTGTCAGAAATACCAAGTTAAGCTCATTCATATTTCCACCGATTTTGTGTTTGACGGTCAAAAGCGAACACCTTACATAGAAACGGATATGCCTAATCCACTAGGCGTCTATGGCGCGAGCAAATGCCAAGGTGAACGCTACATTCAGGAGGTTATGGAGGATTATTTTATTATACGTACCTCGTGGCTGTACTCTGCATATGGAAATAATTTTATGAAAACCATGTTGAGGTTATCAGAAACACGAGACGAAATTAGCGTGGTATCCGATCAAATAGGCTCGCCCACATATGCAGGAGATTTGGCTGAGGTTTTGATAAAAATTATTTTATCTTCATCCACAAATTATGGGGTTTACCATTACAGTAATTCAGGCGCCATTTCGTGGTTTGATTTTGCGTCAGAAATTTTTAAACAGTTTGGCAAGAAAATTGAGGTAAAGCCTATCAAAACAAAAAATTATCCAACCGCAGCCAAGCGGCCAAAATTTAGTGTTTTGGATACAACAAAAATTGAAAATAACTTTGATTGTACAATAAATGATTGGCAAGGAAGTTTGAATAAAGTAATACATATATAAATGAACCTAACTAACAAATCTGTCTTAATAACAGGGGGCACAGGCTCCTTAGGGAAAGCCTTGACTAAAAGAATTTTTAACACATACCCTAATGTCAAACGATTAGTCATTTTTTCAAGAGATGAGCAAAAACAATTTTTAATGGCTCAAGAATATCCCGTAGACAAATTTCCAGCGATTCGTTTTTTTATCGGTGATGTTAGAGATCGAGAACGCTTGATTAGAGCTATGGATGGAATTGACTTTGTAATCCATGCTGCAGCGATGAAGCATGTTCATTTGGCCGAATACAATCCATCAGAGTGTGTAAAAACAAATGTAAATGGTGCGGAAAATGTGATTCATGCATGTTTAGAAACTAATGTAAAAAGAGTTGTGGCGCTTTCTACAGATAAAGCATGTGCGCCTATTAATCTTTATGGGGCGACTAAATTAACTTCTGACAAACTATTTGTTGCTGCTAATGGTATAAAAGGAAATAGGGATATTCGCTTTTCAGTTGTTCGGTATGGCAATGTAATGGGGTCTAATGGGTCTGTGATTCCATTTTTTATCAAAAAGAGAGATGAAGGATTTTTGCCCATTACAGATTCGAATATGACACGTTTTAACATCTCACTTTCTGGCGGTGTGGATATGGTATTGCACGCCCTTGAACATGCTTGGGGCGGTGAAATATTTGTCCCTAAAATCCCATCTTATAAAATTACAGATGTAGCCAAAGCCATAGCCCCCAACATTGAACACCGTGAAGTTGGTATTCGACCTGGAGAAAAACTTCATGAAGCCATGATTACGTCTTCAGATTCCTATAATACCTACGATCTGGGCAAATATTATACTATTTTACCAACGGTTTTAAATTGGGATTTAAATGAATTTAAAAATGTATTTGATGCGAAAAAAGTTCCTGAAGGCTTTCGCTATAACTCTGGAGAAAATACCGACTGGGAAACTGTCGAAAGTCTTAGAGCTTTAATAAAAAAACATGTAGACATAAATTTTTCAGTATAATGAAAACAATCCCTTATGGAAGACAACATATAGACCAAGATGATATTGATGCTGTTGTGTCCACCTTACAGAGTGATTTTCTAACTCAGGGGCCAATAGTCAAACAATTTGAAAACCAATTTTCGGCGTATGTTGGCGCAAAATATGCAGTTGCCGTGAGCAATGCTACTGCAGGGCTTCATTTGGCAAATTTGGTGTTAGACTTAAAAAAGGGCGATCGCATTATAACCACACCCATTACATTTGCTGCAACAGCAAACAGTGCGCGCTATTGTGGAGCAGAAGTATGGTTTGCCGATATTGACCCAGACACCTACCTACTTTCATTAGAAAGTACCAGAAATTTGATCGAAAGCAAACCAAAGGGGTTTTTTAAAGGCATTATTCCAGTCGATTTTGCAGGGTTGCCCGTAAATATGGAAGCTTTTAGGGCTTTAGCGGATGAATATGATTTATGGATTATCGAAGATGCTTGTCATGCACCTGGAGGCTATTTTACAGATTCAAAAGGCTTAAAACAAATGTGTGGCAATGGTAATTATGCAGATATTGGCATTTTCTCTTTTCACCCAGTAAAGCATATTGCTTGTGGCGAAGGTGGGATGATTACAATAAACTCTGAAAAGCTGTATAAAAAGTTACTCAAGCTACGAACCCATGGGATTACTAAAGAAGGTATGGAAGAGAACCATGGAGGATGGTTTTATGAAATGCAAGATTTAGGGTTTAATTATAGATTAACAGACATTCAATCAACTTTGGGAATTACACAGCTTGCTAAAAATAATGCAGGTGTAGAACAAAGAAATGAAATAGCGAAAAAATACAAGTCGGCATTTAAGGATAAAATAAAATACCAAGATTTACCTCAAGGGTTTTACAATGCCCATCATTTGTTCATAATCGAGGTTGAGCAAAGAAAAGCATTATACGATTTTCTTAGAACCAAAAACATATATGCACAGATCCATTATATACCGATTCACACTATGCCCTATTATAAACAGATTGGTTACGGGGGTGCAGATTTAAAACACGCCGAAAACTATTATTCAAAGTGCATTAGTTTACCCATGTATCCCACCTTGTCTGAAACAGAACAAGAATATATTATCAATACAATTTTTGAGTTTTTGGATGAATAAATGTATTGCAATCATACCAGCCCGAGGAGGAAGCAAACGCATTCCTAGAAAAAACATAAAAGATTTTCTTGGCAAACCCATTATGGTCTATGCCATTGAATCGGCCCTTAAATCTGAGCTCTTTGATGAGGTTTTGGTATCTACTGATGACGAAGAAATCGCAACAATTGCCAAAAAATATGGTGCAAAAGTGCCTTTTTTTAGAAGCGCTAAAAATGCAGACGATCACGCCACAACCTTTAGCGTATTAGAGGAGGTATTAACAACATACAACAGCGTAACTTCTGCGGCCTGTATTTATCCAACAGCACCATTTGTTACCCCTGAAAAGCTAAAACAAGCCCAAAATTTATTAAGAAAAAACAACTTTGATACGGTTTTTACAGCCATGAAGTATGGACATCCTATTGAAAGAGCATTACAAATTAATGAAACAACAGGGAAAATCAAAATGATTGACGCACGCAACATGAACACACGTTCTCAGGACTTGAAGGACACTTATCATGATGCCGGGCAGTTCTATTTTTTTAATACTGCACCGATTTTAAAAGCCAAATCATTATGGACCAAAAATACTGGTGCTTTGATTGTTGACGAATTAGAAGCCCAAGATATTGATACGCTTACAGATTGGAAATTGGCAGAACTTAAATTTAAATTAAGCAATGAAATTTCCTAATCGCTATCACATTTTAAAAACCAATCAATATGAATCGGGCAATATAAAAATTGTACCCATCCGTTATGAAGATCGTTTATTGATTATGCGTTGGAGAAACGAACAAATGTATCATTTGCGCCAACAAAAAGTGTTGACAGAAACAGATCAAAACCAATATTTTGATACTATAGTTTCGAAGTTATTTGATGCAAGTCAACCTAATCAATTGTTGTTTTCTTATCTGCAAGATGATGTATGTATTGGCTATGGAGGGTTGGTGCACATTAACTGGAAGGATAAAAATGCAGAGATTTCATTCATTATTGATCCTGAATTAGAAAAAGGGTATTTTCAACAGCATTGGACAACTTATTTGGCGCTTATTGAACAAGTAGCTTTTGAGGGATTAGATTTAAGAAAAATATATACCTACGCCTTTGATTTAAGGCCTCATCTGTATAAAGCGGTTGAAGCCGCAGGTTTTGTAAAAGAAGCAGAACTCAAAGAGCATTTTTTACACAATGCAGAGTATAAGTCTGTCGTTATACATTCTAAATGGAGGGGTTTATGAAAACAGGTGTTTTAGCAAGTGGAGATTTAGGTCATCATGTATTAAAAAATCTTTCTGAAGCAGTTAATTTGGAATTTATAGCTACAAATCAAAAATCTATAGGAATTATAGACCTTGCTAATGAACGAAATATTCCACTTTTTATTGGAAATCCACGTCGAGGAAGATTAATGGATTTTTTGGAGGATAAGCATTGTGACATTATATTATCTATAAATTATTTATTTATAATTGAAAGTGATATTATAAATTTCCCAAAGCAATATGCAATCAATTTTCATGGATCTTTACTGCCAAAGTACAGAGGAAGAACACCCCATGTTTGGGCAATTATAAATGGTGAGAAAAAATGTGGGATAACAGCTCATTTAATTGATGAAGGTTGTGATACTGGCCCTATAATTATTCAGCAAGAGGTTGAAATAATGGAAGATGACACTGGGCAAAACATTTTGGAAAAATATAAGCATTTGTACCCTGCACTTGTGAAAGAAGTTTTAAATAAAGTTGAACGTAATAATATAGAGTTGACAATTCAGGATGAAACCAAAGCCACTTTTTTTGATAAGCGAACTCCAAGCGACGGGATGATAGACTGGTCTTGGCAAACAATAAGAATTAATAATTGGGTTAGAGCTCAATCACACCCTTATCCTGGAGCATTCACGTTTTATGAAGGAGAAAAAATTATAGTCGATAAAATTGATGTTACAACAATTGAATTTGAACCATTATTAAAAGATGGCACTATAATAAAAGTTGTTGATAATATTCCTTATGTTAAAACCCCAAATGGGGTAGTTAAACTATCAAAAATAAGAAATAAAAGTCAACAGAGATTTTTAGAAAACAGCTTGCTAGAATGAAAAATAAAGTATTTATAATTGCAGAACTATCGGCAAATCATAACGGCAACTTTGAAATTGCTATTGAAACAGTAAGAGCCGCAAAACGTTCAGGTGCCGATGCCATTAAGCTACAAACGTATACTGCTGACACCATCACTTTAGACTGTGACAATGAAGATTTTATTATCAAAGGCGGAACATTATGGGACGGAAAAACATTGCATAGCTTATACAAAGAAGCATTTACACCATGGGAGTGGCACGAAGAATTATTTAGAGTCGCAAAAGAAGAAGGTTTGGTTTGTTTTTCCTCACCTTTTGATGTTACGGCGGTAAATTTTTTGGAACAATTTGATGTCCCCGCCTATAAAATTGCATCTTTTGAAATTACAGACATTCCATTGATTGAATATACTGCAAGCAAAGGAAAACCCATGATTATGTCTACAGGAATTGCGACGTATGAAGATATTCAATTAGCGGTGGACACTTGTCGAGCTGTTGGGAACAACGATATTACTATTTTAAAATGCACTTCGGCATATCCAGCGCCTATTGAGGAGGCAAACTTGATTATGATGCAACAGTTTGCAAAAGATTTTGATGTTAAAGTAGGGCTTTCAGACCATACGCTGGGGATTACATTGCCTGTAGCGGCTACGGTGTTGGGCGCGTCCGTTATTGAAAAACATTTTATTTTGGATAAAAAAATAGGTGGACCAGATGCCGCTTTTTCTTTGGACGAAGTAGAGTTTGAACAAATGGTAAAAGCAGTACGAGGCGCACAAAAAGCTATTGGAAAGGTTTCATATGAGCTTACTGAAAAACAAAAATCTGGGAAACAATTTTCTAGAAGTCTTTACGTTTCTAAAGATGTAAAAAAGGGCGATGCTATTACCAAAGAAAATGTAAGATCAGTACGACCTGGTTATGGGTTACACCCTAAATATTTAGAGGAAGTTTTAGGGAAAATGTTTAACTCTGACATTGATAAAGGAACAGCGTTTTCTTTGGATATGATAATATAAATAAAGAATGAAATTATTATTTATTGAAAATAGATATAAAACATACTTTTATGATGAAATATGTAAGCACCTTGAAAAAGAGCACGAAATTTATTGGATTGTTCAGAATCCAAAATTTTCTCCTCAAACAGGAGATATATATTCCATCCCCTTCCCTTCTAAAAAGGCCAAAATAAATAAAGATATTGATTTAAGCTACATTTTAGAATCAGATAGGCAACTGCATTTTTTCAACAAAAAGTCCACCTCTTATTTTTATTATTACCATGATAAAATTAACACGATTATACAGAGATTAAGGCCCGACATTGTTTTTGGAGAATCTACAGCTTTCCACGAACTACTAACCATTAATATTTGTAGAACATTAGACATTCTTTATTTAAATCCATCGAGCTGTCGATATCCTGTTGGACGATTTTCATTTTACCTATATGACACTCTGACACCTTTTGGAGGCAGTAATCAAATTTTAAGTAAAGAAGAAGGATACAATATAATAGATAATATAATTAACCGTAATGTCAAGCCGGATTACATGAAAACGGTATCTTTTTCTAAGATTAATAGTGTAAGCGACAAGTTAAAAATGATTACCTCATATTATTTTGGAGAATCATACAACACCCCCTCCCCTTGGACTAAGTTTACAAAAGAAAGAGAAAAGAAAAAAAACATAAAATTATGGGACAAGGTTGCTACATCCTCAATTGACAAAAACACATTTTCAGTATTATATCCCCTACAAATGCAACCTGAGGCTAATATTGATGTTTGGGGAAGGCCATATAGAGATCAATTTAAAACTATTCAAAAACTGTATGAACAACGGAATGAGGGAGAAATATTGTACATAAAACCCAATCCAAAATCCAAATATGAACTTTCTGAGAAATTGATAAATTTCATTAAACACAATCCAGGTATTGTTGCGCTTAGGCATGATGTGTCTATGAACGCCATTTTCGCTGATATTGATTTGTTTGTTACGGTCACAGGAACAATTGCGATAGAGTGTGTTTTTGCAAACAAACCAGTAGTCACTTTAGTAAAAACACTGAACAATAAGGCTGCAAATTGTATATATTTGAAAGATTTGAAACTTCTTAAGGAACAAATTTTAAAAGTCCGAAACCATGATTTTCCATCAATATCAAAAGAGGAGAAATTAGATTTTTTAAATTTGCTAAATAATCTAAGCTATGACGGTATTGTTTCAGATCCGTTTATCAGTGAATATTCTGTGTCAAAAGACAACATACAGAAAATAGTACAAGCATTTAATTCTGTAATAAAAAGCACCAAATATGTTGAAAAAATTATGGCGTAGAGCAAGCTCAATTTCTAATATAAAATTTTATTATCAAAGAAGTATTAGAGATTATAACAAAAGAGAAGAGGTTAGCAATAAAATCGCCCATAAAATAGGAAAGACAGTATTTTCAGGGAAATCAATATTACCAAAATTAAGTTTTGAAAATACACTCAAAAATAAGGGATATATTAATTTCGAAAAACTTTTTAGTAATAAAGAAGTAGAAAATCTAATAAATAAGCTTACAACCTTAAAATGTTTTGACCCCTTTAGACCAGAATTAGGAAGTTTTGAATTAAACAGCATTCCAAGAGAAGTCCATGTAGCAAATTACAAACGATCAGATTTGGTTAGGATCCCTGAGATTTTAAAAATAGCTAATGATCCTGGAATTTTAAATATAGCTCAAGAGTTTTTGGGCGCAACCCCAACAATAAGTAATATAAATTGTTGGTGGTCAACATCAAATAATAAAGAAGCAGAACAAGCGCAATTTTTTCATCGAGATGTAGACGATTATAGATTTTGTAAGGTTTTTATTTATTTAACTGATGTAGAAATGAACAGCGGCCCTCATGTTTTTGTTGAAGACTCACCAGCATCAAATACACTTACAAAAATAAGAAGATATCAAGATCAGGAAATAGAAGATGAATTTGGTAAAGATAAAATTAAGTACTTTACTGCAGAAAAAGGGAGTATGTTTATGGTTAACACTTATGGATTTCATAAAGGCTTATTACCTAAGAAAGGAAAACGTCTTTTATTACAAATACAATATTCTTTAAATCCCATCGGATTTGAGCAATATTCACCAATAAGTAAAAATATTATTAATGAATATCATTACAATAACTACGTAAATAGGTTGATTATTAAATAATTATTTTATGAAAAAAGGACTAACTTTTTTAAGTATTTTAATACTCCCAAGCTTTCTTTTAAGGCCTTTCTTAAGACTCTTTGGTTACAAAATCGGAAAAAAAATTAAAATAGGATTTTCAATTGTGTTGGCTAATGAAATAGAATTAAACGACAATGTAAAAATAGGCCATTTTAATTTTATAAAAATTGATAAGTTAATATTATGTAATAATTCACTAATTAAACATTTCAATATTTTTAAAGGCCCATTTGAATTAGAATTGAAAAATAAGGCAAGAATAGCAAATCAAAACTATTTAACAAGAGCTCCACTAGGTGTTACATATGGTAAATCTATATTACAGTTGGGAGAAAACTCTAATATTACATCAAAGCATTTTATTGATTTAACAAAAAGTGTAGTGATGGGGGAAAATACTGTTTTAGGCGGGAGACACTCCCAAATATGGACTCACGGGTATGTACATAAAGAAATAGGAGACGAAAGGCTCAGAATTGATGCCGAAGTAGTTATAGGTAATAACGTATACGTTGGCTCCAGATGCTTATTTAATCCAGGTGTATCAGTATCAAACGCTGTGTCTATTGGTAGTGGGAGTGTGATCTCAAAAAATCTAACAGAAAAAGGTATGTATGTAGGACAGAACTTGCGACTTAAAAAAAATGACTTTAATGATATCAAAGAACGACTTACTAAAGTTGAAGAGCATTCATTAATTGAAAATGTTTATACCAAAAACTAGTAATTTGAATCTGCTAAAGAGCATCCTTCAAGTTTGTTTTATTGTTCTAGTAATAGTTTCAATATATATATCACCTATTTTTGAAGGTTTTTTTGATATAACAATTATTCGCCCAATAACACTTGTTCTAGGTTATGCACTTTTTCTACTAAGCTTATTTTTAAGCACTAAAATAAAAATCAATAACTATATTTTCTTTTACACATTATTGGTTCTTTTGTCAATGACAATATCATTATGTTTAGGTCACAAAGTGTCACAAATCGGTACTTATACAGGTATTTTAACAGCACTGTTTTTATTAATTTCAAAGGTTGAGTTTTTTAACAAATTATTGAAGATAATTTTTCTACTTTGTTTTTTTATGGTGGTGTTTGAATATTTAACTAAAGACTATATTTATACAATTTTTAGAGAAGTAAACGGAAAATTATGGGAGCTTAATCCAAAATTCTTTCAAGGAGCAGCTAAAATATTTAGATCCAAAGGCTTATTTGAAGGACCTTTAACACTTACAAATTTTGCTGCAGCAATGAGCATATATTATAAGGATAATTTAAAATACATTATAATTTGTATTTTAATGTGCTTAATGGCAAATGGAAGGCTGGGCATATTATTTACAGGAGCTGTTTTGTTAATTTATTTTATACGTAAATACAAAATTCATGAGTTTTTGTTCAGTAAGAAATTTTTACTTTTTCTATTTGTAGTTTTAGCCGGCATGATTTGGTTAATAAATATTATGGACTCAACAGCACTCGACAGGCTTTTAGACTCATTTAACTTTAGTGATAGAGGCAATGTAAATAGGTTTTTAATATGGGGAGATGCAATAAATGAATATTCTGATTACAGTATTTTACACAAGTTATTTGGAGATTTGGGCTATTTTAAAGCAACATATGGCTATGGCCCAGAAAGTGGTTGGCTTATGTTGTTATTAGATTTGGGACTCATTGGATTTTTATTATACCTAATACCTTTTATTATTTTAATTTATTTGAGTGTGCTTAGAAAAACCGGACACTTTTTATATATAACGTTGTTATTTTTAACTATGGTGGTACAAACTTTTCACTCTGGCGCTTCACCAAATTTGTTATATTGGATAATTATTTTTGTATTTTTTATTGAGTTAACAAAAGTTAACCCAAAAAGACATATTTCTAAAACTAAAGATGCTTAAAAAGTTAGTTACAATATATTATTTAACTGTCGTGGTTCTAATTACATATTCTTGTAATAAAAACCATAATGACAATACTATTATCATAAACGACTTGTCCGATGAAGAAAAAGTTGAAGAGCAAAAATTTGTAATTAATGACTCCTTTTTAATAGGAGATGTTAGAAGATATGGAGTTTTTCCCAATAAAAAAATCACAAATCACCCCTTGTCTAAAAAACATTCAATTCAAACAGTTCTTGATTTATCTGAAAAAATAGGGTTAGAACTTTTTTTCCCAAGAGGGTTTTATGATACTAGCTTGATTTTTGATTCTAGAGCTGGAATAAAAATCAGATTTAATCATTCTGAATTTTCAGATGTTATTCACATAACAAATGAAAGGGGGGGCAAATCAGAAAACATTATATTAAAAGGAACATTAATAACTTATGATAGATTTGGAACCTATCATAGTAATAATATTTTAATTGACACGTTAATCATAAAGTCTAATACCAATAAAAATAGAAGAAAATTGAGGTCTAGAGGGTGCCACATATATACCAATACCACTAATCTTGAAATAAAGTATTTGCAAGTTGATGACCTTGGAAACGATCACCCAAACAATCATGCAGCCCTCGCAATCGATAGTTATCCAAACTATCCAAAAAGTATTAAAATTGGAAAAGCAATATTAAACTCATCTGATAGACATGGAGCATATATAATGGGATTTAATCATATGATAGATTCTTTAATAATTAATAATTATGCAATCGGGAATTCTAAAAAAAGAATGTCCTTAATGCAAGGTGCTGCAATTGGAGAGGAGAAGAATTTTTCAGGTATTTGGTTTAATGAGTGTTATAACACAACAATAAATTATTTAGAAGTTAACTCTACGAGTTCATTAAAAAACAAAATAGATGTCAACTTTGATATTGGAGACAAAAACTACCCAATAATAATTAAAGAATTAATTCATAATTTTGAAATAAGAACAAATAAATTTTCAGGAGATCACATTTTAAAAAACTAACAATATATTATGAAACATATAAAACTTATAATTGTTGCAATGCTATTGGTGTTTACAGGGTCATGCAAAAATGCCACAAAAAACAATGCTTCAAATTTTCAAGATAAAAATGAAAACATAGTTGAAGAGGGTCATGTCAATCCTGAGGAGTTAAAATATGTCATTAATGATTCTTTCCCAGTTGGTGATGTAAGACGCTATGGTATCGCTGTAGATGGGGGAAACCCAATACACCCTTTAACAAAAAAACCAACTTATGAAACTGTATGTGATATATCACAAGAACTGGGGATTGAGATTTTTTTTCCAAAGGGTTATTACAAAGACGGCTTAATCATAAGAGGGAAAAAGAACGTTACTATCAATTTTGATGAATCAGAATTTGCTGGGCCAATTTATATAATTGAAGATAATGATAAAAATAGATCTGAAAATATTGTTTTCAAAGGAGTTGTGACAACATATAATAAATTCTATACTAGGTACTCATCTGATATAAGTATTGATACTTTAAATATAATTAGTAATATAGATTTAAGCCAAAACAAACTGCGTAGCTTAGGATGTGATATTTTTAGAGGAACTGAAAGCTTGGATATAAAAAGCTTATTTATAGACGATTTAGGGTCTGGTGCTAATGATTATTTAACATCTTCAGCTCTTTCAATTCATGGTTGGTCTGCCAATCCAAAAAATGTAACAATTAATGATGTGCATATAGAATCCTCTGACCTACACGGAGCATATATTACTGGGGAGGAAATAATTATTGAGAATATAACTATTGAATCATTTGGCAGAGGCAATAGTAAACCATCATTAAGAATGCAAGACACAGCAAAAGGAGAGGAGCAATACATCACAGGGCTATGGCTTAATATTTGTAACAATTCCACAATTGGAAATGTTACTATAAATACGGAAAAGTCAAAAGGCAAATATGCTGTTTGGCTCGATTCTGGGAATGTTGGGAAACCAACAGTTATCGAAAACATCACATTGATAGGTGGAGATAGCAAACTTCCAATTTATGCAGAAGAAACAACAAATGTGGTTGTAGAACGCTTAGAAAAAAAATGATTTGAAGGCATTAATTAAACATAGAATTTTATTCCTTATGGCTTTTGGAGTTTCAAAAGCCATTGTTTTTTTTGCCCCACTACTTCTTTCTAATACCCTTTCTACGTTTGATTATGGAATTTTAGAGTATGCTATAAATATAGCTTTTATTGGAGCCTCAATATTCAATCTTGGTGTTCCAAATGCATATCCCTATTTTAAGTTAAAAAGAAAGTTTAAAGACATATATGATGGTTTCAATTTTCATTTTATTTACTTATTTCTTACATCATTATTAGTTTTTATTCTTGTTTTAATTTTCAAAAATGAAACCCAATATGTTTTATCAATTTTATTTATTTATACACTAAGCAACCAAGTCAATTACTCATTAAATTATAAAACAAATGAGAAAATAATTAAAGCTGTTATAATTGATGCTCTGTTTTATCTTGTTCTAATTTGTGCTTTTCTTTATATCTACCTTACAGGAGACAGCGGAGTATTACCTGTATTGTATGGTGCTTTTTTTTACAGCCTTATTTTTATATTTATAACAATAAAGAAAACCTACAAAATTCCATTTCAGCAGGCTTTTAAAAAACATCAAAAACTTATTAAATACGGTAAAGATGTTATGCTGTCTGGTCTTTTGATTTTGATAATTGCCAATTCTGGTAGAATTGTAATAGACTTTTTATTTAACGATAAGGAGCTCATTGCTATTTTTAGTTTTTATTTTAGAATGGCATCTTTTGTTATAATTTTACATCAAGTTCTAAATATCATCTACTTTAAAAGGATTTATACATTTAATGCAAAAAAACTGGATACAATTTTTGTAGTATTCTTAACCCTAATAGTATTTGGGGTTTTAATTTCATATTTCATTATCCCAAAAATTGGAATTCATTTTTTTAAACTTTTCGAAACATTTTCAACGTATAAAAAGTTGTATATGGTATTGTGTTTTCAAATGATTTTCTGGATTGCCTTAGCAACTAATGAAAATGTAATTTACAGAGAAAAACTAGCAAGTAAAATGAATATCATGTTTATTATTTTATTGGTAATATTTACTGTTATTATATTATTATTTAAAGATATTTTTAATTACACAAATGTAATTATTGGGTTATATTTTCTGTTAGTATCAGCAGTTATGATACAGTTTTATATACTTTATAAGTTTAAAAAGATTCAGTTTAAAAAAACAATTTGCATGAGTATAATTATTTTTGGCTTATCATTAGTATTGATTTTATGATTAAAACATTATTTATAATTAAAAGGGAGCGTTCTCTTCTGATCGCTTTAAGTCTTTTTCTAATTACACTTCCAATTTCTTATGGGCTAAACACTGTTAGTACCATTGTAATTGCATGCTTATTTTTTGTTGATGATTTTAAAACAATTAAAGAAAAATCAAAAAAACTTTTACACAATAAATTCTTTAATATTCTCTTATGTTTTTTTACCATACAATTGGTAGGGATTTTATATTCTAATAATTTAGATGAGGCAATTGGTAACATAAGAACTTTATTGCCAATTATTGTTCTCCCAATGACAATTTTAACCGAGAAACTTGACAAAAGAAAAGTACTGAAACTAATCGGCTATTTTAAACTTTATATGTTTTTTGGATTAACTATTGCTTTTATTTATCAGTATTATAGATATAATACAATATTCACTTTTGAACATAATGTTTTTGAAACCATAGACATTAGCACTTTTTATTTTTCGGCATTTATTTACTTGGCTATATTGCAGTCTTTATTTGCACTAGCAAAAAGTAATTTTAGAGACATAAAACAGTATCTATTTATAATTTTTTTTTCTTTCTCATTGCTTTTACTAGGCGCTAGAATTTCAATTTTAGTTTTGATTTTTTGTTTAATTTTTTTCATATTTAAATTATTTCCTAAAACCAATATTGCTAATAAAATTATCTATTCTGTTTTAATTGTTTTCTCAGTAATTTTTGGTGCATATCAAATTCCACAAGTGAAGAAAAAAGTAGATATTTCGTTAAAAACAATAAGTTTTGATTTTGAAACAATACTTACAAAAAACCAAATTAGCAATTCACGTAACTCTATAGAATATAGAATTTTAATTAATTATTGTTCGTTACAAATATTAAAAGAAAATATTATGGGAGTTGGTATTGGAGACTATAGAGATGTGTTAAATAATGAATACGATAAAATAAATTTTAGAGCAGGGAAAACTCAAAAATACAATAGCCACAACCAATATATGGAAGAATTTATTAAGCAAGGAGTAATAGGTGGTGGGATTTTTATAGTTTTAATTTTCTTTATTTTAAGCAGAGGTTTAATTCAAAACAGTTATTTTTTTTATATTGGAGTATATATTGCATTGGTGTGCTTAGTAGAATCTTTTTTTTATAGGCAACACGGTGTTATGTTTTCAGCCTTTTTCTTGTCACTTTTTTATAATTTAGAAAAACTAAATGCACAACCAACTACTACATAAACCATTGTATTTTTTTTTAATTTTTGGCATTTTCATATGGGGATTTGTTTTTTTATTGATACCAGCACACCCTGCTCAAGGATTATCTTCAACAACCATCTCATATATTTCTATATCTCTGTTGGCGTATTTTTCAGGATATTTCATTAGTAAAAATCATTACAAAACTATAACACCACCAAATGTTTTAAATAAAGAAATAAACAACATTATTTGGATAATAATTTTTTTGGTGTGTGTAAGTTGGAGTATAAGATACTTCGATCTTTTTTTTTCAAGAGGAGTTTCATTAGAGAATACAATTCAACAAAATAGACTAGCATTAGCTAATGGCAATACCAATTTTATTTTTATGTTGGGAGCGGTTTTTAAAGAACTCTATTTTGTGCCATTACTACTAACATTATTATATCTTAAACAGAACAGAAGGTTAATATTTGTTAGTAGTGTTCTTTATTTATTTCCTCTTTTATTGCCTTTTTTGAGAGGTACAAGAAAAGATATATTCATGGTGTTTATATTTCTATTAATAACCTTAATTATCTCTAAAACAATTTCCATAAAAGTCAAAACAATACTTAAAATTGGGATTTCATTTTTAATTTTAAATATTCTTTTTTATAATCTTTTGATAACTCGTCAGACATTGGAAAATCAAACAAAAAGTGAAGTCATTGATGAGTTAATTGAATATCCAATTTATAATGATTTATTACAACCCAGGGCCTCATTTAAGGAAAAAATAAAATCTAGTACGGATTATAAAAAAGCAATATTATTTAATTATTTACATACATTACAGTACTATTGCCATGGAATATTTGAGTTAGATTATTTGATAAATCATAAATTAAAGAACAATAATTACCTTAAAGGAGAATATAATTTTAATTTATTTTTAAGGGCTCTTGAAAAACTGAATATTATTAATTATGAATCTTCAAGAGTAAATGATCTTTTACCAAGGAAAAGTACTTATATTACATTTTTGGGAGCTTTGTTTTTAGATTTTGGATGGTTTGGAATTATAGCCGTTTTTTTATTGGGAGTCTTTCAAAATATTATTGACACAAAAATCAAAGATAAAAACATACTGTACATTAGTCTTTACGTGTTTTTTATTGTATTTAATATTTTTTTCCCAGTAATTAATCTATTGCGAGGGACTGGCATTTACATTGTTTTCTCATTATTGGTGGTAATATTTAGCTTTAATATTTTAATTAAATCAAAAATTAGAGCATATTTGTCAATATGAAAAAAGCATTAGTCCATGATTGGTATTATGTAAATGGTGGTGCCGAGAAGGTAGTTCATTCAATTAATAATTTATGGGGTGATTTTGATCATTATTCACTTATTGATTTTTTAAATGAAAGTGACCGAGAATTCATATTAAATGGAAAAATAGCACAAACAAGCTTTATTCAAAATCTTCCAACATCAAAATCTAATCATAGAAAATTTTTACAACTTTTCCCTTATGCAATTGAAAGTTTTGATTTTTCGGACTATGATTTAATTATATCTTCATCTGGGTTTGTAGCGAAAGGTGTTTTAACTCATCACAACCAGGTGCACATATGTTATTGTCACTCACCTATGCGCTATGCTTGGGACTTATATCATAAAAATCTAAAAGACGCAGGACTAACAAGTGGTTTAAAATCATGGTATGTAAAACGAGTTCTTCATAAATTACGTCTTTGGGATATTTCATCTCTAAATCGGGTGGATTACTTTGTCGCAAATTCTAATCACATTGCCAAGAGAATTAAGAAGATTTATAATAGAGACGCAACAGTTATTTATCCTCCAGTTGATGTTAATAAGTTTCAACTTGAAACTACAAAAGACAACTATTTTGTAACAGCCTCTAGGCTAGTATCTCATAAGAAAATTAAAATTATTGCTCAAGCCTTTACACAAATGAAGGATAAAAAACTATTAATTTTAGGAGATGGACCAGAAATGAATAGTATAAAGTCCTTTGCAACACCAAATATTAAATTGTTGGGGCATGTAGCTTCTGACAAACTAGTAAGTTTAATACAAAAAGCAAAAGCATTTATTTTTGCTGCCGAGGAAGATTTTGGAATTGCACCTGTAGAAGCTCAAGCTTGTGGCACCCCAGTAATTTGTTTGAGTCGTGGAGGATGTAAAGAAACTATTATTGATAAAAAAACAGGCTTGTTTTTTCATAATCAAGATGCGAGCGACATAGTCAAAGCCGTAAAAGACTTTGAACTCATGGAATTTGATTTTGAAAGAATTAGGCAAAACGCTTTAAGATTTAGTAAACAAAGGTTTGAAGATGAATTTGAAAAATTTGTAAATAGTAAAACGTAATAAACAATCTAATACTTGTATAGCTAAATAGCTTATTAGAATAATCTTTCCTATTTTTGTGGCCTAATTCGTGTCAACAATGGCCTTTTCAATTGCTACAATTTTATTTTTTCTTGGAGGATTTGTTCTCACTTTATTTTCAATTCCTAAAATAATCAGTTTAGTTGAATACAAAAACCTAATGGATAATCCAATAAGGAGAAGTTCTCATTTAAAAAACACACCAACTTTAGGTGGTGTAGCTTTTTTTGTTGCATTAATTTTATCACTTTTTTTTCTAAAAGACTGGTCTTTAAGTAATGATAATAGTTATTTAATCCCAGGACTTACAATTCTCTTTATTACAGGCTTAAAAGATGACCTAGTAGTGCTTTCTCCAACCTCAAAACTTTTAGCCCAATTGATTTCCATATTCTTTGTTCTAGCAAACGAAACTTATGTAATTCAATCTTTAAATGGATTTTTTGAGATTCAAGAAATACCTTTATTTCTTTATTACTTTGTTGGCTGTATTGTAATGCTTTTAATTACAAATGCCTTCAATCTAATAGATGGAATAGATGGGTTAGCCTCAATTGTAGGAATTGTAATTTTAACAGCCTATACTTTAATTTTTTATTATTCAAATGAAAATTTTTATGTTTTACTTTGTTTAACATTAATAGGGTGTTTAATCGCTTTTTTGAGATTCAATCTCTCGTCGGATAAAAAAATATTTATGGGGGATACAGGTTCTTTAATTGTTGGTTTTATTATTAGCGTTTTAACCCTGAAATTTTTATCACTCCCTATAGAATCTTTCAATAATCTTCCTTTTCAATCTAAAAATTCGCCATTAATTGCAATTAGTATTTTATTCGTACCACTATTTGATACAGCAAGAGTTTTCGGGATAAGATTAATAAACAGAAAAAACCCGTTTTTACCCGACAAAAATCATATACACCATATTTTATTGGATTCTTTTAAAATATCTCATTGTCAAATTAGTTTTATCATTGGCGGCTTTAATTTAGTTTTTATTTGCCTTATTATTTTATGCTGTGCAGAAAATAATTTTTTCATAACAATGGTTTTAGTTATTACAATATTGACATTATTATATTTTCTTTATAAACTTAAAGTAAGTTATTCTACCCAAAAAAAAAATAAGGGGACATGAAAAGAGTTTTAATCTCTGGCGCGGCAGGATTTTTAGGATCGCACCTCTGTGATCGTTTTATTGCTGAGGGCTTTCGTGTTATTGGTATGGACAACTATATCACTGGAGTTCAAGATAATATCCATCATCTTTTTAAGCACCCCAATTTTGAGTTTATAGAGCATGATGTTACAAATCATATAGAAATCGCCCAACCTGTAGATTATATTCTCCATTTTGCTTCTCCTGCTAGCCCTATTGATTATCTTAAAATCCCTATTCAAACCTTAAAAGTAGGCTCGCTGGGCACACATAATTTATTAGGACTCGCCAAAGCCAAAAATGCCCGTATTCTTATCGCCTCAACATCAGAAGTCTATGGCGATCCGCTAGTACATCCACAGTCAGAAGATTATTTAGGTAATGTGAGCTCCATTGGCCCTCGTGGGGTTTATGATGAAGCCAAACGTTTTCAAGAAGCATTGACCATGGCCTATCATCGTTTTCACGGGTTGGAGACTAGGATTGCCCGTATTTTTAATACCTATGGCCCTCGTATGCGCGTTAATGATGGCCGAGTGATTCCCGCATTTATGGGGCAGTCGCTTAGAGGGGAAGACCTTACTGTATTTGGAGATGGCAGACAAACCCGCTCGTTCTGTTATGTTGATGATTTAATTGAAGGGATTTATCGGCTGCTTTTTAGCGACTATACATTACCCGTTAACCTTGGGAATCCGGATGAAATTACCATTTTAGAATTTGCACAAGAAATATTAGCACTCACTAAGACTAATCAAAAAATAGAATACAAACCCCTCCCTAAAGATGATCCGTTAAAACGTCAACCCGACATAAACTTAGCAAAAAAAATACTGGATTGGACACCTAAAATCAATCGAAGTCAAGGTATTAAATCTACATTAGAATATTTTAAAACACTTTCCAAAGATCAATTGAATAAAATAGAGCATAATGAATTTAATAAGTTTTTAAAAAAATAAGTATTGTACAAAAAAACAGGGAGATATTCATATTTAATTAGGCCAACAATCGCTTTTTTAGACATTCTCATAATTAATGTGCTTGGTATTTATATGATTAATTTTAAGTATTATGAAACTTATTATTTTCATTTTTATATTACTATTTTCTGGATTGCTTTAGCATACATGTATAAGTATTATGATGTTTACAGATTCACACAACCATTAAAAATATTTTCCTTAACTGCAAAACAGGTTTTATCTTTTACAGTAGCCATATTTGCTTTTTGGGGATTATTCAAAATTAATTATATAGGGAAAACGGCCACTTGTCTTCTGGCTATATATGCGTTTATTGTAATTGCATTAAAAAATTATTTTATCTTTTTTGCATTAAAAAAATATCGATCTTTTTTTGGTGGTAACATAAGAGATGTAATCATTTTTGGTTCAAACCAAGCAATTCAACTAGAAGAGTTTTTCAAAAAAAGAAAGGATTTGGGGTATAATTTGAAAGGAGTTTATGACAACAATAAATTTAACTTTAATAAAGGAATAAGCCTTATTAAAAACAATAAAGTTGATGAAATTTATTGTGAGGTTGAGAGTACTACAGAAGACCAACTAAATGAACTTTTAAAACTTTCAGAAAATCAAAAGTTTACAATTAAATTTATCCCTAATACGACTAATTTATTTACCCAAAAAATGCATGTGGATTATTACGGATATTTTCCAGTGATGTCTTTTCAAGAAGTTACTATTAATCAACCAATTAATAAAATATTAAAAAGAATATTTGATTTAATTTTTTCACTTTTTGTACTATTACTAGTATTGTCATGGCTTACACCTATTTTAGCAATTTTAATCAAAATTGAATCTAAGGGTCCAGTTTTTTTTCAACACATGCGCAATGGAGTTAATTATAAAGAATTTAATTGCTTTAAGTTTAGGTCTTTGAAAGGCAAGCAAAAATTAGAATTTAATCAAGTTATAAAAAACGATAAACGACATACTAAAATTGGAAGGTTTTTAAGAAAGACTAGCATCGATGAACTTCCACAATTTTATAATGTTTTTATTGGTAATATGTCTGTTGTTGGACCAAGACCACATATGTTATCATACACAAAAGAGTATGCAAAAAAAATTGATAAATATAGTTATATGTTTCGTCATAGTGTTAAACCAGGGATTACTGGCTTAGCTCAAGTTAACGGCTATAGAGGCGAAATAAAAGATGATGATGACATTATTGGCCGCGTAAAATATGACATTTTTTATATTGAAAATTGGTCCTTACTTTTGGACCTCAAAATTATTATTCAAACCATTATTAAAGCCATTAAAGGCGATGAAAAAGCATATTAACCAAATGAACGTTTTAGTACTAGGATCAGGAGGAAGAGAACATACCTTTGCATGGAAAATTGCACAAAGCCCATTGTGTACCAATTTGTATGTAGCTCCAGGCAACTCAGGCACTTCGTCTATTGCCACAAATTTAGACATTTCAGTCACTGATTTTGAAGGCATCAAATCTGCAGTTTTAAACCACAACATAGAAATGGTTGTTGTGGGTCCAGAAGACCCTTTGGTAAATGGTGTGCATGATTTCTTTTTAAATGATGATACCTTGAAACATGTTGCAGTAATTGGCCCTCAAAAAGCAGCTGCTACATTAGAAGGAAGCAAAGAATTTGCCAAAGAATTTTTGTTTCGCCATAACATTCCTACTGCGGCATATCAAAGTTTTACAGCCAGTGATCTTGAAAAAGGGTTTTCTTTTTTAGAAACACTTTCACCACCTTATGTTCTAAAGGCCGATGGACTTGCCGCAGGGAAAGGTGTTCTAATTATTGATGATCTTGAAGAAGCAAAATCTGAATTAAAAAATATGTTGGTCGATTCCAAGTTTGGCGCCGCAAGCACCAAAGTCGTTATCGAAGAATTTTTGGATGGGATAGAATTGAGTTGCTTTGTACTTACCGATGGATTAGACTATAAAATTTTGCCTACTGCAAAAGATTATAAACGTATTGGAGAGGGCGATACAGGACTTAACACAGGCGGGATGGGTGCTATTTCTCCAGTGCCTTTTGCCGATGAAATATTGTTGTCCAAAATTGAAGAGCGTATCGTAAAACCAACAGTTGAAGGCTTAAAAAAAGACAAAACACCATACAAAGGGTTTATATTTATTGGACTCATAGTGGTCAACAATGATCCCTTAGTCATAGAATATAATGTACGTATGGGAGATCCCGAAACAGAAGCTGTTTTGCCAAGAATTAATACAGATTTGATGGAGATTTTTATAGCCATAAAAAATCAAACTTTGAATACAATTAATTTAGACATCAATCCACAAACAGCGACTACTGTTATGCTTGTTTCAGGGGGTTATCCAGAGGCTTATGAAAAGGGTAAAACAATATCAGGATTTGAGCATGTCAAAGATGCGCTAGTTTTTCACGCTGGCGCAAAATACAGTAATGGTGAAGTGGTGACCTCTGGAGGTCGAGTTATGGCTGTTACAGCGTTTGGAACTGATTATAAAAATGCTTTAGAAAAAGCCTACACTGAGGTTTCAAAAATAAAATTCGAAGGTATGAATTTTAGAAAAGATCTAGGATTTGATCTATAAAAACGAATGCGAGGAAATGCTTTTATCCTCTTCATTATTGTCATTAAATGACTTAAGTTGTAACATCCAATAGGTAAAACTAACGATAAGAATAACCAAGAAAATCCACGTCACAAGATTGGCAATCCACCAATTTTCGAGCTCTGTTTCTCTTAAAACATTAAAAGGAACGAACAATACAGTTTCAAAAAATTCCTGGATACCTGCAAAAAAATCTTTCATGATGTGTTTTTAAAAATTTATCAATTTGTGCTTCCGCACAGAATAATCTTATATTTACGCTGCAAATATAAGCAACACATCAAATGATTACAAGCTTTTTTAAAACATCTAAGCCTTCGCACTATATCATTTTTTTATTTCTGCTTGTAAGTGTTTTTGTTTTTCAACGCTTTGATACGTATCAAACAGACGCATTACCAGTTAGTTATCTTAAAGAGTTCTTTGCTTTTGTTGCATTCTTAATAGCATTATTTGTCTTTGTCTTTGTCATCACAAAAAATGATTTGACCCAAAACAATAGCTTTGCAGCGTTTTATTTGTGTTTGTTTGTTTTGTTGCTGCCAAAATCGCTTTCAGATCATTCTATTTTGCTTTCAAACCTTTTTATTTTATTGAGTTTTAGACGCATTTTTAGCTTGAAAACCAATACTAACATTAAACGTAAATTATTTGACTCTGGATTTTGGATTGCGTTGGCCACAATTTTTTATCCTTTAGCGGCATTGTATTTTATGCCCTTATTTTTTTCAATATTCCTTTTGTCTTCAGATGTTCTGAAAAATATATTTACTGTTTTTTTTGGCATCATTTCTATTGGGCTTTTGGCATCGTTTCACAATATTATTTTTTATAATGAATTAAAGTTTTTACATAAATTATTACCCCAAATAAGTTTAGATTTTTCAGCTTTTAATGATGTGTTTCTAGTGCTTTCTGCAGCCTTACTAGTGACCTTGGCATTTTGGGCAATGTTTAGTCTTTTCAACATCATGATGCTTAAAGTCAGCAAAACACGTTTTACTTTTATGATGTTGTTTTTTGCAATTCTTCTTGGAATTATAATTCCTATTTTTTCCCCAACTAAAACAGAGGCACCCTTTGTTTTTTTACTTTTCCCATTAGCAATCCTAATGGCAAATTTTACAGAACACGAAAATTCTCAATGGATGTCAAATCTTATGGTTATTGTGATTTTGGGTCTTGCCCT